>NZ_CP016290.1:300000-557598 GCF_001679785.1 Rhizobium leguminosarum | reverse complement strand
CCCTCGGCGGTCGGTTCACTACGAGCAAACACCTGATCGAACTCGGTGGCGGCGGCGGTCAGGATCGCGCCGTTGTGAAGCTCAACGGACTTGTAGGGAAGCTGACGATTAAACTCTTCGGCGCTGAACCGGAACTGCTCGTTCAAAAGTCCCTGATGCCGCATTTGCCCAGTGATAGCCTCCCGTGAACGGTGGGAAAGCCCGAGGCGGGCGATAAAATCGTTCGCAGTCATCACCTGATTATTGAGGCCGGCGCCAAGCGTCGCTGCAGCAGTAATCTCTTTCTTGATGTCGAGATTCTCGGTCGCTTTCGCTGCGTTACGCATGGCAACCGCCAAGACCCGGGTGCCGGTCGCTGATGTGGTCTTGAAATCAGAGTCTAAGAAGTCTGTAATCCAGTACCGCGAGACCTCCGTCTCGCTGCTGTTTATCTGCCGATCCACAGCCTTAGCTATCCAGAAACCGTGTTCCGTGACTAAATCTTGATAGAGCACAGCCTTGTAGGATCCAACGCTCTTTAGGAAGACACGTTCGACGAACTGAACACTTAGAGCTTCTCGATTCTCATCCGCTAAAATGCCGCTGTTCGCCGCGAAGCGGGCGATCACGATCTTGCGCTGCGCTCCCACCATGCCTGTGGCGAGAAGAGAAGACCAAGCCCCGACCGCCGCGTAGAATGAGCCGCAAGGCGGGTGGCTAGAGGAAGCCCAGTGGCGACGGAAGGCGCCCGCGCGTAATCGAGCAAAAAGAGCCCGGCAAGGGTTCGAGACTACACCGTCCGCCGGCTGGTTGAAGGCGATGTCAATCGAGCATTCGCGCTCCGATTTTAGATAAACGTCGTTGAGAAGCGTGAAGACCTCTCCCTCCAGAGGCACGTCCGTGCCGCTGATCAACCGTGGCTCGGCCACGCCCTTATTCGGATAAACAAGGTACGTTTGAAGATATTCGATACTCATGCTCTGCCCCCCACAAAGCATTACTATCAGTTGTATTTTCATTTTGTAAGCTGGCTTGATTTGTCTATCTTCGCCCCCGAACGGTCCGTCTCCTTTCGGCCCCCCAATCAGTCATTCCAGCCAGGCCAAGTTCATGTCTGGGCTAGAGAATCTGATACAGATGAAACCTGTAACAACAGGTCGTTGGTTCTGATCCCTTTAAGGCGTCCACCTGCAACACTCGCCCAACTCATTTCTTCGAGCCAGCTTTCGGCTTCGGTTGATACATACGCCGTTTGACGTTCGGGCGTAGGGCATTGCGGAGATCTTTGTCCGCGGTCGAAAGGTCGAACCATTCCGGATCAAAGTATCCACCGCACCAACGAATGGTTTCAGCATATTCTGGATCTTCTCGGTCGGCGATGATCTCCAGGAATTGCTCATATCCCGAAACGCCGCCAACATCTTCCGGCGGTCGCGCACGTTCGCCGCCGATGCAGCTCCCGTGTTTGGGCGTAGTAGCGAGCGACAAGAATTCCTCGACCGTAACGGTGCCGCCAGCCATCCCCGAAATCATAGTGGTAGCTGAAGACGGCACCTTGCTCGAAGTCCAACAAGCGAACCTCTCTGTGATCGAAGACTCGAGGATCGTCATCGCTCGCATCCTCCCTTAGGATTTCGACGTCGCCATACCGCAGACCACCGATACGGAATTCATATAGATGATAGTTCCACCAGTTGAATGCGGCCTGTATTCCGAGATGCAGGTGCTCCAGGTTCCAGTTGACTGGCAGGACCAGACGGCGCCAGACGTCGCTGGATTTCGTCGATGGAAACTCTGATCTACACGGCGTTTGCGGCTTTGAACATTGGACGAATGAACAAGGTTGGGGGAAGATCGTCAAGAAGGCCGCTTGATTGTGGCTCCGTATTCGAATCGGATCGTCCGACAGCGATCTCGGCTTGTGCAGTCTTCGAGACGTACTATCTCTGGTAAAACCGGAGCGTCGCCATGGATCGAAGCGCGGCCACATTCGAAGACGCGCTCGAAATTGCCGGAAGGCTATGTCGAGGGACATTTTGGTTAATCGATCATGGGGCGTGACCATCAAGCGCTCGTAGGATGGCAAACGAACCTGGCTCTATGGCGAGGAGCTTAGCGGAACCGATATCGTCAGCTTCAACCTCTATCGACTGGCTGGGCCTCGGGTCGATACTGAAGCCGTGCGAAATGTCCTCCGCCACGGTGATCGAATTCGTTCTCGGTTTCGAGCCCAGCATAGAGAAGGCGGCACCTCGACCATAATGGCCGAACAATAAGCACAGGAATTATATTGCGTTGCAGCAAATGCATGGCTGCACTGCGATCTGAGCGCTGGCGGTGGGGGCAGCCTCTGATATCTTCAGGTCAATGAAGCAATGCACCTCCTCCCGCAAAGCTTCGTGTTTCAGGCGACCTATTCCTCCTCCCAGAGGGCGCCTGACGGAACAGCGGCACTCCTCCTCCCAGCCGTTGTTCAATTCTTTGAAAAAGCCTGCCGCACCTCCTCCCGCGGCAGGCTTTTTCGTTTCGATACAAGCCAGGAATTCAGGCAGTCAAAGCAGACTGCCCTATTCCACCAGCTCTCCGGATTTCGAAACGATCGTGGATCCGTACGGTTCGCGGGAGGAGATGATCAGCGCGTCATTCGGTAATGGGCGGGCCAGTTCCTTTGCCTCTTCCCATGGCGCCCGCATCCAGGTGTCCGTCTCTTCCTTCGTCAGCAACAGGACCGGCATCGCCTTTCCATGGATTGGCTTCACCAGGTCGTTGGGGTCCGTGGTCAAAAAACCGTAGGGATCGTCGGTCGTCAGCCCGTCCCTGACCTTTCGGGCACTCTGCCACTGCGGCACATGGATGCCGGCAAAGAACATCAGCGGTTTGGCTGCGTCACGGGCGAACCAGGCGTTTGGCACGTTGCCGCCTTGCTCCTGGCTGGCCGGATCCGGCTCGGCGAAACTGGTGACCGGGACGAGACATCTGTTTTCGACGCCGAACCATCGCTTCCAGTGGGGAAAACTGAGCTTGCGCTAAGAAGCTCGTCCGGCATAGTGCCAATGCCAAACTGCGGTTAATGCGGAACGGCGGCTTCGCGCCTTCGGGCCGGTCATTGAGATCGGGCCTTCCACCGCCCGAAGGCAGACATTCTTTCCCGGTGGGTTGGTACCCATCTTTGGCAGTTCTGGATTCCGCCAACACGATGTTCGAAAACCGACTCAGCGGCTAACAAATTGAAATTCACTTAACTACCGCTTGGTCGTTGTCATATCGATCAGACGAATGGCCAGTCGGCTTATCCGTTGAACACGTCAGCTGCGGCCTGACGGTCGCCACTGTCGGTCCTGCGTTCGTCAGGGTGTAGTTGTACACCGGCACGGCGACGAAGACCTCGTTGGCTTGTTGCGCAATGGCGGGTCGTCCAGGCCAAGGTTGAGGCTATCGACGTACAGATAGTACGAGGACAGTGTTGGCTCGTCCCGGCCCAGGAGGGCGAGGGCGTTGTTTTTAGCCGGCACGAACAGCGCGGTGATTGCCGTGATCACCGCGGCGGGGAACCCGATCCAGTCGCGGACGAACCTCGCATAATCGCCAAAGGTTTTGGTCTCGGGTTTGGCTTCTGCCGGAATCCGATGTCATGGCCTACCTCCTGCTAAGAGGTGCTGGTTTTCGCTCTGGAAAGCCCAGCGCAGGTCGGCTTCGGAAAAAGTCAGCAGCCAGATACTGTCGTAGTCCGCGTCGTCCCAGACAGTAGGGGCGATCGCGGCTGATGCGACGACTGCAGCTGATAGGCGGGGAATCGCCTCATGTTGCCAGCACACGAGGACCGGGGAAAGGTTCTGCAGGATAATCGCGCGTCCCGCCTGTTCCTCTTGCCCCTTGGAAAAGGTGGTGTCAGGGACGAATTGCAGGCGGCGCGCGAGAGGCGCGACGGTTTGTGTTGGCCGCAGGCTTCGCGTGCCGCTGCCATCTTTCTTGATCGGCGCCGAGGCAACGATGGCGACCGGCACCTGTAGCGGGGGCGGAGGATCGACGAAAAGGTGGGCAAGAGCGCCGGCACGTTGCCAGCCGCGCACGGTCAACGACTTTTCGTCGGCCTGGCCAAGTTCATCGACATCGCGCTCCGGCTGTTCCGGAACCGGTTTTTCGGCATGTCGGATAATCATAACCAGCCTGTCGGCCATGGTGGCAAACCTTGGTAAACCTTGCTTGAATGATCCTGCTGGCCTTCGCGGACGTTTGGATCGCCGCGAAAATCTATCCCGCGAAATACGCCGATATTCGCCTGTCGGCCTTATCCTGCCAGCTTGCATTCGTCTTCAGAAACCCCTCTGTCGGGTCCGCCGACGCGGAAAACGCCTTTCCGCTTGAGGGCGGCCGACTCCTCGGCTTCGGCTGCCCGGAAGCGATAATGGTCGAACACATCGAGCACATGCGTTGCATAAGCCTTGGCGAGCGCTGGGTCGCGCTGAATGATGGTCAGGTTCTTGTCGTTCGAATACGAAGCCTTGTAACCCAGGTTGTGGCTGCCGAACGCGACAAGGCAGTTCTCCGGATCGAGGGGGTCGATCACCAGGATCTTGTCGTGGATGATCGCCTTTGCCGGCACTCAGGATCTCATCGTTCACGAAGTTACCGAGCTGACGGCCGATGTCCTTGTCGGTCAGCGCTGTCGCGCGGACCACGTTCACGCCACCCTGCTGGATGATGTAGGGAGAGGCCGGCACCAGAGCGTTGCCGTTTGCGTCTTTGCCGGACGGCTGGTAGCCCCAGGCCAGCGGATCGGACACCGCGCCAACGACCTCCAGCTTGGCGTCGGCAAGACCCAGGTCGATGGCTTGCGAGATGATCGAATGTACGCCGGCCTTCGAGGGAAGAAACACGGCGAACAGGATGATCTTGTGGGCCTTGCGCATTAGGGAAAACAACCGGCTCAGATCCGGCGGGGGCGGGGGCTGGATCTTGGCCTTCGCCGAGGGGGTTGCTGCTTCTTTGGCACATCGGGCGAATACCAGCATTCGAAGCTTGCGCCGTTAATCAGATTGCCCGTGACAGGGCTGAGATTGCTTTCCTTGAGCGTGTCGCCCTGGTCGGCACCGGGGTTCGGGTCGGAGGTCTTGGCTGGCTGGTGCAAAGGATTGTCGAAGAGACGCTGCCAGTACTTCAGGTAGGCGTCGGCCACACCGGCATCCGCGATGACGATGCAGTTGTTGCTCTGGCCGCAGATGCCGCTCCAGGTCCAGTTCGTCGATCCCGTGAGCACCGCCTTCGGCCCCTGGTCATCGGACCAGACGACGAACTTGTTGTGGCCGATATGACTGGTGCCGTTAAACAGCCGGTCCTGCATGATGAACTTGGCGTTTGGCTTGCTGGCAACGCTACGCAGGGCCGCACGGGCATCGGCGTTTCGGGTGTCGTATGTGTGGGTCGGTTTGCCGGTGGGTTTATCCTTGCCGTCTCGCTTGCCGGCATCGGAAAGGATCAGCTGCATCCGCGGCGCCGCGGCCTCCAGCAAAGCGACAAGTTGCCGGTCCTCGAGTTCGTACAGAGCTGCATGGAAGTGCCCGCCGGGCCGGCTCAGGAACTCGGTCATCGTCGTCGGCACGTCGCCTGCGAGGTAGCGTCGTAGCTTATCGCCGGGGTCACGGAGGCGGACTTCCAGCTCGCCGGCCTATTTTGCCGTCATCCTCCTCAAGGACCCGAATCAGGAATTGCGTTGACAAGATGCCGTTGGTGAACGTCGAGATGAAGGGACCGAGGCGGCGCGTCGCCACTACAATGTTGGTGAGCGCTGCCGGCCCTAGATAGCCCAGCCGGACGGGCTTGCCTTCGTAGTGATGCTCGACGATCTGCCCGGTCTTGGCGTCCTTGTGGCTGCTAGGCACCGGTACGACTTCGTCCAGTCCTGACCGAAAGCGCCCCACTGGGCGAATACTGTAGCGCAGCCGCTCATTTTCCTGTCGCAGCCCTGCCTGGTCACGGCGGCGCCGCAACGTGAGATCGCGCCAGTTGAATTTCTGCACCGGCCAGATAGTGGTATTCTGCGCCTGCCAGTCGGGATTGGATTGGCCGTCGAAGGGAACGTATGCGGCAAGAGGCCGCTCTTCGACACCATAAAACCTAGGCCGATGTCGACCTCGTTCGCCTAAAATGCGGGACAGAATGTTTTACACAGCCGCTCTGTTGAGCAAAGACGCGTAGTTTCTAGCTTCATACTATACCTCAGAAGCAAGCGCTAAAGTAAAGGTCCTTCCCAATATTTTATTTGCATAGGCGCGCTGAAGGCCAAGGGACGGTCGATTTCACGGCCACGACCCGTTCCCATGCACATGGCTCAGCCGCGGCCGAACAAGCTAAGGAGGTGCAGCCAAGCCCGATTCCACCAGCGGGATTTGCGGTTCATATCGCGGTAGTAGGCCTCGCGCCGGCGATGGTCGGACTTAAGCGCTACCACGGTCTGGGCAGCACTCATGGACCGCAACCAGTCGACCCGCCCGTCGGTAATGAAATAGTGCGAGTTGCAAGGCAGCTGCCCGCTGCCGATCGAAGGTCGAACCGTCGGCTTGCCATTGCGTTCTGTGACCTTCCAGCCAGCCGGACCAAGCGAGACAGGCACCTTGCTGCCGCAGCCGCATGCGCAAAGGTGCATCGCGATCTTGTACTCGTCGGAGACATACAGCACGCCGGACTCCAGCGCCGCTGGCACATAATGGACCCTGGCCAACCGGAAGTCACTCACGCATTAGGCTCCACAAACAAGTGGGGCAGGGTGGTGTTCATCAGAAGATTGTACGCGGGCAGCCCCTGGGCGTAAAATCCGCAATGCTGCTTGTAGGCGAGCACGGCGATGCTGGCGTTCATGGCGTTGAGTTCAGCGATCTGGATGTTGGCTCGGTACTCGTGGCCGGGCGGATCGCTCAGCGGCACCAATTGCTTGGCCCGGACCTCTTCGGCATTCTCGGGTTTCAAGACCGTCGTACGGATCATGCCGGCGAGCGCGCCGTTCTGGCGCACGAGGCCCATCCCGACATCGATGAATGGAATTCCCAGGCGAATCAGGAGGTCGAAGATTTCCGCACGAGCCGTGCCGCTGTCAACACAGACGAAGGCGAAGGTCACGCCGGCGAAATCAGCTTCGCAATTGCTCTCTATAGCCTTGGCTTCCAGATGCAGACCCTTGCGGAAGGTCTGGTACCGGTTCTGATACACTTCAGGCTTAGGCTTGCCGAGTTCGTCTGCCGACAGCTGCCCAGGCGAGCGGAAGGCGTTGTGAACATGGAAAGGCTTGGGGTCATAGCCTCTGATCTCGACGACATTGGTCTTCGTGAGATAATCCAGAACATAGGCGCCGGTGCCGCCCAGCCCGATAACCGCGACGATTTCGCTGGCGAACTTGGCAGCGAGGTCGCCGATCAGGGCCCGGCTTGTCAGCGTGTCGCGGAAATGGAAGACGCTTTCGAGCCCGGCGTCGTCATCAACGTTGAAGGTGAAAGGGTCGGCCTCCGGATAGCGGTGGCGCGCGGGTCCAGAGACGATCGACAGGTAGTGCTCGATCTTGGTGTAGAAGTCCGGGAGCCCCCCCGGCGGCTTGTTGGAAAACGACCGCTGCACGACGACGTCGCTCTTGGCCAGCGTTACTTCGGCAGCTCCGCCGCCGAGCGACGGGATCGGGTTGCCATCGAGGCCATGAGGCACGCCACCGGCGAAGAAGATCTGATGGTCGACAGGCTCGACCCGCGAGCCGTCAATATCCTTGAGCACGGTCACAATCGCGCCCCAGCACAGGTTCCCCTCGGCGTTGAGGTACGGGATGTCCATGACGACAAGGAAATTGCTGTCGAACCGAAGCGCGAAGCCCCGGTCGATCAGCTTTTGGATGTCGGGATTATGATTCGCTAGTTGGAATAACATGGAAGTCCATCCCGTCCTTGGCTTTGACCGAGCCGGCGGGGGCTAAGGTGCCCTCCTTGGGCTTGTCACCGCGGGTGTAGGTGACGGAGTAGACCGTCTGCGGATGCTGCGGATAGGTCGGGTCGAAATAGGTCACCACCTCGGCATAGGTCAGCTCGTCCTTTTTTGGCACCTGATGCGGGGTGCCGTTCACCACGATGGTGATGGTCTTGTCGTGACCACCCTTCTTGTCATCATTGTCAGTCATTCTATGTTTCCTTCTGTTAGCCCTTGGATGGGTAGGGGTCGTTGCCGTACAAGTTGGAGCCGCCCGTTGGGCCGATGGATCGCCACCTCGCTATGCTGGTTGATGGCGATGTCCGGCGCCGATGCGATGGCATCGGCCTGGGTCGGGTGCAGGGAAGTCGCCCGACGTTGCCGGCGCCGAGCACCTGTGAGCCGCAGCAGTGTCCAGCATAGCTCGTGTCCTTTCCCGCGTCTGGCGGTGCTTGCGTTTCACCCTGGCCGGTGGCCCACCGATTGAATAGCCGCCTCATCAAATGAGACAGCGCCGCGGCCTATGGCATCAGGCGTGACGAGACCGACATTATCTAACTTGGTCATCTTCAAGATTCGTTGTTTCCGGACGCGTACGCTGGTGCAAAATCTGTTTCGTCGACAAGGAACTTTACCAGATCCGCCGCCCACACCCCGTTTGAGCAACAGATCGGGGCACCCTCCTGATCGACATCGATTTTTTGCGTGCAGATAACCCAACGCGATCTCGGTTGCCGAAGAAGGCGAGCTTCGTCGTCAGTAGGCGGTCGAGCGGTGATGGCCGTAGAAAGGCGCGTGTAGTCCGAAACGCCATATTCGGCGAGAACTTCGGTCATCGTGTGCAGTTGAGCTCGTTTCTCCGCGAGCAAGGGAAAGCGTCGAAAAGGGTAATAAACCTCGTTCAGAGACACCACTACGCCTTCTGCGAGCATACGGCTTCGCATGAAGATAACGGCGTCATTCGACCGCAGATGCAGGATAGCTGCAATCTCCTCCGTGGCCGGGACGATGTCCGAGCCCAGGAGTTCATGTCCGGGTTCAAGGCCCTGTGATCGAAGGTTCTGCGAAAATCGCGTCCGTTTGGAGATTTTGAAGCTTAAGAATCGCTCGTGAACGAAAGTGCCGCGACCTTGCTCGATCCGGACCAGCCCTTTTTCCTCAAGCGTCGCCATGGCACGACGCACCGTATTGCGACTAACGTTGAATCTTTTCGCTAGGTCCGGTTCGGTCGGTAGTCTCGACCCGCCCGGATACATGCCAGTCTCGATCTCTGCTTCCAAAGCTTCACCGACTTGATGCCAAAGAGTTGTACCGGTTCTCGACACGGTTATTCCTTTCAAAAGCTGGAACGTACCAATGAATAATTCGCGCGTTAGGCGGTCGTTCCTGAAATTAATCAACCTGGGATACCGTTGGTTGGACTCACTGTATGTGGAAGATAACAGTAAATCAATAGGATGAAACGATTGACCTCGGCCTTCGTCCAATGAGTCTTCTTCGAGAAGAAAAATTTGAAAACGTCATCTAACTGTTAGATTCATTCCATAGATGGAACGTCTGAACGATGAACCAAGGTGGCCGATCATGAAGAATATTCTTTTGACTACTTTTGTTGTGATTGCATCCACCGCGGCGGCTACGACCTATGCGCGGGCTGGCGACCGCCCTCAGCTGGTGATTGGTCTCAATGATCAACCCGCCAAGCTTGAACCGGCAGACGCCCCCTTGTCTGTGGACATGCGCGTAACATACTCAGTGTTTGATACACTTATTCGACGGGACTATGCATCAGAACAGACCGCTGGCCACGCTGTCCTGATTCCTTCTCTTGCAACCGCATGGAAAAGGATCGACGATCGAACGATCGAACTCAAGTTGCGGCAGAATGTCAAATTCCACAACGGTGATACGCTAACGGCGCAGGACGTTGCTTTCACGTTCTCGAAGGAACGTATCTTCGGCGACAAGGCGCTTGTTCCGACCGCGAAGAGATATCTGGGCGACATTGAGGCGGTCGAGATCATCGATCCCGAAACAATACGGATCAGAGCTGCACGGCCCAATCCCGTTCTCGAGCTTCGTTTGGCGGACACGACCGCAGCGGTCGTCAATGAGCGAGCCTATAGGGAGATGGGCGTCAACGGCTTCAAGCGGCATCCGGTCGGAACTGGGCCGGCGAAATTTGTTCAGTGGGATGATGGTGACAAGCTTACCTTCGAGCCTTTCGATAACTACTGGGGCGGCAAGCCGGCCTTTGGCCGTCTAGTCTTCCGCGTCATTCCAGACTCGCAGGCCCGCCTGGCATGCCTCATCAATCACGAGTGCGATTTAATCGTTCAGGTCGATCCCGATCAGTTGAGCACGATCTCTTCGTACGAGTATCTGAAGACCGAAGAAAGTGTCATCGAGAACCTTCAGGTCATTTGGTTTGTTGGCACCGAGCCCTATGTGAAGGACAAGCGGATCAGGCAGGCCCTCAGCCTGTCGATCGACAGAAACCTTCTCGTTCAAGCGCTGTGGTCGGGCAAGACGACCGTTCCCACCAGTTGGCAGATCTCTGCCTTCGGAGACCTGTTCGATCCGCAGCGTCAGGATTTCGTCTTTGATCCGCAGAAAGCAAAACGCCTTCTTGCGGAGGCTGGTTACGATGGCGGTGAAATCCTGATCCGCAACGTCTCTGGATACTACCCCTTCGGCGATCAGATGATCCAGGCCGTTCAGAAAATGTGGCAGAATGTCGGTTTGAACGTCAAACTGCAGATGGTCGAGAATGTGGCGCAGTCCTACCAACCGGGGCGATCGATCGGTACCGGCTCCGTTAGCTTCTTGATGCCGGCGCCTGAGGGCCTAGGATACGCTCTTTTCGAAAAGGGAGGGCTTGCGGAAACAAGACACGGTTTCCAGCCCTCCACGGAGTTCAAGAAACTGGTCGGGACTTTCTATTCAACCGCCGACGGCGCGGTTCGAAAGACGACCTACAAACAAATCCTCGACTATCTCGCGGATGAGATGCCGGCGACAGCAGTCTATATGATGCCTCAGTTCTATGGTGTTTCCACCAAGATCAACTGGCATCCGATCCCCAATTACCCGCTGGATTTCCGACCCGATAGCTTCGCTTTCAAGGTTGGCGAATGAGCCTTGCAGTAGTGAAACCTTTGAGCGAGTTCGACGCGAACGCAGCCTTCGGCTCCTCGCCGTTGCTTCAAGTGCAGAACCTCGCAGTTCTTGTCCCCGTTCGACGGGGGCAAGCCTTTGCCGTGAAGGAAGTCAATCTGGATGTGGAGATAGGTCGGACGACTGCGCTCGTTGGGGAATCTGGAAGCGGGAAGACACTCATGTCGCGGGCGATTTTGCGCCTGGACGCGCCGCCGATCATGGTCAAAGGCTCGATAAAATTCCAAGGTCTTGACCTCCTCAAACTGTCGAACCGGCTGATGGATGATGTACGAGGTCGAAAGATCGGGATGGTCTTTCAGGACCCCCATCGTTCGCTTAATCCAACGATGACCGTTCAAACCCATTTCGTCCATCTCTTGCGTGGTCGGGCGGGAATGAGTGATGCCGCAGCACGACTGGAAGGGAAGCGTCTTTTGGACCAGGTCCAGATTGCGCGGAGCGGCGACAGGCTCCTCTCGTATCCGCATGAGCTGTCTGGAGGGATGAAACAGCGGATCATGATTGGTCTTGCAATTGCGACGAAGCCATCGCTTCTCATCGCGGACGAGCCCACGACCGCGCTGGATCCGCACGTCCAGCTCGAAATACTGACGCTACTTCGCGATCTACAAGCAGAGACACGAATGGCCATTCTGTTGATATCACATGATCTTGCCGTCGTGCGAGAAGTCGCGCACACGGTCGCGGTAATGTATGCCGGTAGGACGGTGGAAACAGGGGCAGCCGACCGCGTCCTGACCGACCCTCGACATCCTTATACCCAAGCACTGCTTAACTCCGCCCCCGATCGAGGCGTTCAAACAGACTGGCTTCCTGCTCTCGATGGAATAGTCCCCGATATCGAGAATGATGTCGTCGGTTGCGCCTTTGCGGATCGGTGCGCCGTTCAGGATCGGATTTGCCGCAACGTCCGCCCGGCGCTTCGGTGGGGCGAAGACGAACGGATGTTTGCTTGCCACCGACCAAATGGAGAATGACGATGGCCGAACCCATATTGAGCGTCGTTGGCATCAGCAAGCGCCACAAGCTCCCCAAGGAGAACCTGTTCGCTAAGTCCAGATCGCTGCAGGTCCTCCAGGACGTGTCGTTTTCGGTATCCAGAGGCGAAGTCCTCGGCATCGTAGGGCCATCGGGTTCCGGCAAATCGACTTTGGCGTCGATCATCGCAGGCGCGGTCCCGTGTGATGCCGGTAACATCCGATTTCGGTCAACCGACATCTCGGACCTCCATGGAGTGGACCGCAGGAGATCGCGCAGGGAGATTGGAATGGTCTTCCAAAATCCTTTCGGTTCCTTGAGCCCTAAAATGGACATCTTATCTCAGGTCGCCGAAGGCTTACATATACATAGGTTGGGAGCAGCGAGCGAACGCAGACAGCGCGCACGCGAAGCTCTACTTGAAGTTGGACTTTCCGAAAGCCTGTTTGACCGTCGACCGAGGCAGCTCAGCGGAGGGCAGGCTCAGCGTGTAGCCCTGGCGCGCTGCCTGGTTTTACGACCAAGTTTTCTGATCCTCGATGAAGCAACAGCGTCGCTCGACGTCTCCGTTAAGGCCGGGATCATAAATCTCATCCGACGTATGCAACGCAATCTCAACATCGCCTGCTTGTTCATCTCTCATGATATTGCGATCGTGGAGCATCTTTGCGACCGGGTAGCCGTGATCTCCGAAGGCAAACTCGTCGAGGAAGGAAAAACGCGCGCGGTTTTCGCAGCGCCGTCTCATCCTACCACCGCAAGTCTCGTTGCCGCTACGCTGAATAACCGTCAGCGCGTCGTCATGGACGACGCACTGCCCAATCCGTCCGAGCGGGAAACCAGCCTTGATCGGCAGAATGTGATCCGGCCGTCTTTCAATGCGGTTGAGCTGGCCTTGAAGGGGGCGTGACCCGTGGCGACCACTCTCCTTGTCAAATCCCTCCGAGGATTGATCACGCTTTGGATTGTCGTCAGCGCCGTTTTCTTCGCGTTGCGAGCCACAGGCGACCCGACAACGATGCTGCTGCCGGATGATACGCCGACTGACATCGTTGAGATGTACCGCCAAAAATGGGGTTTCGATCAGCCCATACCCGTTCAGTATTTCACTTTTCTCGGTGATGTGTTGCGTGGCCATCTGGGGGTCTCCTACGTGGACGGACGCAGCGCAATCAAAGTTGTTTTCGAGCGTTTACCCAGCACACTGCTATTGGGCGCAACCTCCTTCCTGACGGCCATTGTCTTCGGCGTGTCGATCGGAGTGATTGCCGCTGTTTATCATAGAAAAGTCGTTGATCGCTTGATTTCAGCACTGCTTGCAGTCGTCCATGCAATGCCGAACTTTCTGGTCGGACTGCTTCTGATGCTTCTCTTCTCTGTCGCGCTTCGCTGGCTGCCAAGCTCGGGTTATGGGACCCATTGGCACTTGCTCTTGCCGACGATGACGCTGGGATTATGGGGAGGCGCGACGATCGCTCGGGTGACGCGAGCCGCAATGATCGAGGTTTTAAAGGAACCCTATATAGATGCCGCGCGCGCGCGGGGCTTCACCCTGTTCCATCGAGTTGTCCGAGAAGCGTTGCCGAATGCCGCTGTTCCTATCATCACGATTTTGGGCCTGAATGCCGGTCAGCTTTTTGCGGGCGCCGTGATCACCGAAACGATTTTCGCATGGCCAGGCATTGGGCGACTGCTCGTCACTGCGGCAGCGTCGCGCGAAGTGGCAATCGTCCAGGTTATTCTGATTGTCGTGTCGGCGATCATCGTCTCCATCAATCTTATCGCCGACGTCTTGTGCGTCATCGTCAATCCGGCGCTCCGGAAAAGGTAGGTCGCTCGTGTCCCGGCTGCTCTCTTCTATCCGCACTATACCAGCGTCCGACGCTACGTTTGCCGCAAGCCTGGCCATCCTGGCTGCTTTGGCGGTGCTTTCCGCCGGAGCCAGCTACATTGCACCGTCGGGAATCAACGACCAGGATCTCTTGCGGCGTTTGCTCCCGCCGATGTCGCAGAGCGGGGGAGCCACGTTCCTGTTAGGGACGGACACCCTGGGGCGCGGCATTTTCTCGCGTATGTTGTATTCCATGCAAACAAGCCTGTTGATAGGCATCATCGGCACGTTTCTTGGAGCCATGGTCGGGTCGGCCGTCGGCCTTTTTGCGGCGCATTTTGGCGGCATTGTCGAGGAAATCGTGCTGGGCTTGATTGATGTTCAGTCCTCGATTCCTTTCCTGATCATCGCGCTGACAGCCTTGGCGATCTTTGGAGGGGGCATAGCGACCTTCATTGTTATCATAGGCCTGCACGGGTGGGAGACATACGCCAGACTGGTGAGAGGCGCAGTGAAAAGCGCGCTCAATATGGACTTCGTCGTCGCGCTGCGGATCACCGGTGCCGGTGCAACCCGCATCTATGTGCGACACCTTCTTCCGTCCATCATTGGCATCATCATTGCTCAGATGACATTGACATTCCCTGGGGTGGTTCTGCTCGAAAGCGGTCTGAGCTTTCTTGGAATGGGTGTCCAACCTCCAGGAGCCAGTCTGGGCCTCATGGTGAGTGAAGGGCGGGCGGCAATCATGACGCAACCATGGCTCTGTTTGGCGCCAGGTCTGCTGATCTGTCTTCTGTGCCTCCTCATCGCGCAGATCGGCGACCGGCTCGGTGACAAATTCAGTATCGCAAAACACTAGAATTCTCGTGATGATAATCTCACCTTTCGATCTACCTGGCAGGTTCTACAAGGGTAATCTTCATACCCATTCGACAGAGTCCGATGGCATGCTGTCGCCCGCGGACTTGACGGAGGCTTATCGCCTGCGCGGATATGATTTTCTGACAATCAGTGACCACTTCATGGATCGATTTGGTTGGAGCATAACCGACAGCAGACCATTTCAAACCGATACATTTTCGACGCTCATCGGCGCAGAACTGCACGTTCCGCGGACGTCGAAATGGGAGATTTGGCATCTCCTGGCGGTTGGCCTTCCATTGGACTTCGCTCGCCCTTCTGCGAACGAAAACGGACCTGAAATCGCGGCGCGGGCGGCGGCGGCTGGAGCGTTCGTCGGCATTGCGCATCCCGCGTGGTACGGCCTGACCGAGGAGGACGCTAATACGATTACCGCCGCGCATGCCGTCGAGATTTACAACAACAACTGTGAGCTTGGCTTCGACAAGGGTGATGGCTGGGGCTTGCTGGACAATCTACTTCTGCAAGGCCGCCGACTGACAGGCTTCGCGTCGGATGATGCTCACTTCAAATTCCCTGATGCCTTCGGCGGGTGGATCCAGGTCAGGGCCAAGTCCAACGATCCCGCATCCATCCTTTCCAGTTTAAAGCAGGGACATTATTATTCCAGCCAGGGACCCGAAATCCATTCGATCGAAATAACCGCCGATCAGATCATCATCAGAAGTTCGCCGATACAACGCGTTAGCGCGGGCTGGCACGGGAACAAGTCGGTCTGCAGTGTCTCGGCCGATCAGACCCTTACGATTCTGGAGCGGAAGCCCGTGAGTGAAGTTCCGCGCCTGCGTATAACGATTACCGATCGGTATGGCCGCAAGGCCTGGTCGAATCCGATCTGGATGGATACCGTAAGCCTGGAGACCTGACGTCGTTTTTACCTGGTTTCCTCAAATAAATTCGCATTGAACAGGCGATCAAGAGAGCTGCCACACTCGCCAAAAGTCCACTATTGCAACGTACCGGCCGGACGCCCCCGAGACCGTACCGCGGCGCATTGCCTTGCCCAGACTTCAGCCGTGACCGCCTCCCACAGATTGCGGAATCTCTTTTCGTCATATGGCTCGCAATCGGACCTTTTAAGATCGTCGATAACGTGTTTATCGATTGCGGTCCGGAGAAGTGTGGGTCCCGCCAGATAGGTATCAGCAAGCTCGCTTAAGGCATCGGCCAAGGTCTTACGATACTGCCCCAAGCCGTTCTTTCCCGTGCTTGTCTCAACCACACTGCGGGCGGAGATGTTCCGATCACCAACCTGCGGCGAGTTCGGGCCGCCGATCGTCGGCGGCAGCATTTCTCGGCCGATCGAAAGAAAATGAAGCTCGAGTCCAAGTGTTTTCGCGAGCATCTTTTGGGTGGTCGGCTCATCAGTTTGATCCCCGCTTGCGACGACTGCGCCATTGCAAAGGGTTCGTGCTGTGTGGGCGACGAACAACTTCTGCACGTACTCGGCCGCTTCACGCCAAAGCGCATAATGCAAGCAGGTACGAATGTTTCCGCCAGGCTTACCAAGGATTTTGACCACGGCAGGCAGCAATTCCTTAAGGGCGCTGGGGTGGACGATGATTTCGTGATGAACCGTTCCCACACGGGATGCCGCGTCGCGGGCAACAAGGACGCTTGGATCGTCCCTTCCAAGTCCAGCCGAAAATGAATGGAGGGGGACGTCGGCAGCAAAGCAGCGCAACCTGAACGCCAAGTCCTTTGACAGTTTGCGGTCGTCTAAAACCACGGCGGACCACTCCCCTAGGCGCATGCTTTGGATAAGCTGTGCGGTTCTGCCGCCGACCACTGAAATGTTGGTCGGCTTGCATTTATCGGTTTGCTCCCGAGACAACAGGGCAGCGCACTTATCGAATACGAGGACTTCTCCCGGCGGCACCGGCAACCAATCGGCGGCCGCTCCCCCGTTGTCACTGGCAAAGATCAGTCTTCCGTCGCGTTGCTGGTAGGACAAGGGATATGTCCCGGAGGGGTCCCGATAAAGGGTCAGGCATGCATCTCTCATGCTCCAGTGTGCCAAGGAAAAACAGCCAGAAAGCCTCGACACTAAGTCTGCGCCGCCCCGAAGGATGGAGGGTGCGACTTGATCGGCGCTCAGCGGCTGAGCGAGTCCTTCAACGTCGAACGAGGGGCAGCCGCAGATCGCGATAATATAATCGTGGCGTGTAATGAGCGTTGCCTTTTCCGCCGTGCCGAGGCCAAACACGCTACCGCAAATGGAAAAGGCTTCGGGAGCCGCTCCGCCATCGAACAAACACAACGCATCGTCGGTGACGTTGCTCCCCAAAATTCCCCTGAAGGCTGTCATTGGGCTTCTCCATGTTCGCAGCACGTCCAGTGTCTACAATCGATTGCTCGATTGGTCTTGAACACGAGTGCAGGTCAGCCGGTCCTGTTGATCGGCTTTTGAAAATACGCGTCACTTAATATAGATAGAATGCTATCAAGATCTTGATCCCGAACGCCTATCGCGGTTTCGAGGTTGTACCCGGCGAGGCGCTGCAGCGCCGTCACGCCAGCAAGTGACATGTCCGCATATCCCCCGACCTCTTGCAGAGTTTGTGCGCAGTTGCCAAGCTCTTCAGCTCTGCGGCCCGCATGCAGTATCGTCCGCGAGATGAAGATCTGGATGAATTCTTTCCATTGAAGATCCGGGTAGGTTTCTTGGATCGTATCGATGACCTGGTTGCTGACCCCGATTTTTTGCGAGACAGTGAGGGACTCGATGAAAAGGGCTGCCATCCCCTTGAATATGACGCTCCGTAACATCTTGATCGCGCTCGCTTGGCCGACTTCGGGACCGGCTATCCGCACGTTCATTCCGTAGTGCTTGCTGATCGGCATGAGGCGCGCTGCGTGGCGTCCGCTGGCGATAATTGGCGTAGCCTGGCGTAGTTCGGCGACGACGCCGAACAGGGCAGCGTCGACAAAATCGGCTTCGGACGCTTCCGCGAAACGAGCGTTTTCTATTTTCTGCTGCATCGTCACGGAATTGCAGTCTACATATAGATGCTCTGAGGTGAGGTGAGGGGCGACATTTCGGCAAACCTCACCCGCCGTCATCGGTGTGACAGCGCTGAATATGACCGAAGCCCGCGCAGCGAGCTCCTCTGCAGTCGTAACGACATCGATACCCGCCTCGCGGGCGTCTTCGAAATTGCGTTGCGAAATCGTGGGCCTGTAAAGAGCCACGACATTCTCTCCGGTTTTCTCTCGGATTCCGGCTGCCATGGCGCGAACCACCTCACCAAGTCCGATGAACCCGATCACGACACGACACCTCGTTCTAGGACGTTGGGATCGGTGGAGAGATAGTCGGAACGCCGGTCAAGAAAGTTTCGCGCCCAGACCTCGGTGCAGATGGCATTCCAAAGCTTCTGGACCTCGAGCTTGGAGTAAACAGACTTCCCTCCTTGGTGAATGTCCGTGATCTTCGCTGGGTCGAGCAGTCCACGGGCTGCAACGTCTTTGGGATGAAGATATCGATCGACGAGAAAGTTCAGTGTGTCGGCAAACGTCTCATCATAGCGAAGCTGTTGGACACGTTTCTGCCGGCTCGCGACGGCCGTGGGCAGGACCTGATTGGCCGCCTCTCTTAGGATTATCTTGTCGCGCTTTCTTGATACCTTCTGCGAGTCGGGAACTCTCAATGCAAATTCGACGATTCCCCGGTGGCTGAAAGGCATGGCGAGGAGGATGCCGGAATGGGCAGCGATCAAGACTTGAGATCCCATCCGCCCGTCCCAATGCTGCAGCGTCAGATCAAGATGTTCGTACAGCGTCTGTCGGCGGGAAGACGTCCGCCATAGATCAGGCGGAAGCGATGACAGGTCTATTTCGGCGCCGCATGGGAATGGTTCGCTTCTCTTTCCCAAAAACTGCCAGACAAGGCGCCAGAAGCCGCGAGGCGTCCCTCCTTCGGCCTCGGCGCGTTCTACTTCGCGAAGCCAGGGCCAGAGCGTTGGAAATGCGTTGGCGCGCCATATGCGCCGGTGCGAAGCCATACCAGCGAATAATGAATCGCTAATATTACCAGAGACCAGTACATCGACGTGATTGCGAGCCTCTTTCCACAGAGAAAATAAGCTGCAACTCTGATCATACCCCCCTGGGTCTTCCATCGCATCCACGGTCGTGTCCAGGAGCGCCGGCAGATCAGCGGGTTCGATCACCAGTTCATGGTGAGCGCTGTTCAGAAACTCGGCGGTCTCACGGGCTCCTTCCATTTCCGGATCTCCTTTTCCGAAACCGACGGTAAAGGAGTGCAATTTTCGATGGCCCAAATGACGGCTCACAAGGGTGGCCATGAACGCAGAATCAATCCCGCCGCTCAAGGACATCCCCACACGCCGGTCTCCGGCAAGAGCAATGATCCTCTCGACTCCGGTCTCGATCTCAGACACGAGAGCACCAGGCGATACCGGAACGATCGGAGGATTGTCGATTGCAGCTTGCGGATAGAACCTGTGCGCTTCGAGCGTTCCGCCCTTCAATACCATGCAGGTTCCGGGGAGCACCGGTTTGATTCCACCGAAGAAGGTTCTTCCTGCCGGTACCCATCCGCGCGAGCAGAATGAGCTGATTGAGACCCTGTCGGGTTGAGCGGGAACGGCTTCGTATGCCAAGAGGGCTTTATACTCTGACGCGAAGATCGAAAATTCTGCCCCACAGGAGAAATAAAGCGGGATCGTTCCAAACGCGTCGCGAGCGAGATAAAGCCGCTCGCTCATGCCATCCCATATGGCGACAGCAAACTGACCGTCCAAATCTGCGAGCGCCTCGAAACCAAGATCGCTGAACGCTCTGGCCAGCTCACCGGCGCCGACAGCGGCAATAGTGCCGCCGCGAGTGAGCCGGAAGGGCATGCCGGCGATGGCCGCGACCACCTGTCCGTGGCGGCCGCAACCGCCCGGGTCTTGCCCCACGGACCCGAGCCCTCCACTTGCCAAGATCTCGCGGGCCTTCTCCCTGCCGTGGTGATCGAGAAGCCGTTCCATCTTAAGTAGGACCGCTTCGCGCTTAACACCGAAGAGACCGTAAATTGCAGCCATCTTAGACTCTCGTTCGTTATCTTCGCCTCGCAAAGCCGAGGCCTAGTTGCGGATTTGGTTCGGACTTCCTGGGCAAAGATCTGAGGAAGAGCCACATCCCTTAAGACACTGACGTGCTGTTCAGTCACCGCCCGATCAGCCGCACACGGTCATGCCGACAGTCCCCGCATGAGCAGGAAGCTCGAGGCGGAAATCGCAAAAATGGAAATTGCGGCGTACATCGCGCCGTTTGGCGGCGGCACGCGGATAGACGCAACGTGCGCACCCGCTAACAACAGAAACCCAATGTTTGTCATTGTTTGAAACAGCTCCGGAGGCAGAAGCGGTTTCACCAGGAATACAAGTGCCAAAAGCGGGACGTCGTATGACAGAGGCACGCCGAGGAACCGGCCGTCCTCGGATCGCCCGAAATTTGCAAAATAGCTTAGCCGGATTGCGCCGGCCAATAGCAGGGCAGTGGCGGTGCTGAACGAAAGAACAGATTTGTCACTGAGTTGGATGATGACGACTGCGGGGAGCACCGCGCCGTAGATGATATCGCCGAAGCCATCAAGGCTCTTGCCGATTTTAGCAAAGTCTGGACGGCGGTTTCTTGTGCGGCTTGCGACAATGCCGTCCAGATGGTCGGCGAGGACCGCCCAAAGGGCAGCCGCCATGGCAATTTCGAGACGGTCCGACACAGCCATGAAAAGGCTGATCGCCGAAAACAACAGTCCGCTCGTTGTGATGGCGTTGGCGGGATCAATGAGGTAGCGCAGCATTGATCAGCCTCCTTATTCTGCCGCCACGACGGCAAGGCCATCCGAAGCGGCGGGGCGCGAGAAAATTGACTCTGCGATGCGGAGGTCCTCAGCGCTATCGATTTCATACCATCTGAGATCATCGCAACGCGCAGCCGCCATACGCAGCCCACGCCGTTCGATGAGATTGGCGAAGAGTTCCTCCGTGTAGGCCTTGACGGCTCCGGTCCCGATCAATTCGTCGAGGAAGGGCACGATCTTGGCGCGAAGATCCGCGGAGCACAGACGGATCAGGTTCATCGTCTTGAAGAGCCGTGGCGCCCCGTCGATCAGGTTTGCGGCCGTCTGCTTCATGCGCACTTCCGCGATGTAGCCGTCGTCGGAGAGAGTGACGGCGGAGCCCTCCATAGAGGCGTCGAAAGGTGCCACTGCTGATGTGTTTGCCGCGTCGCCCATCAGCAGCGCGCGCAGTGCATCGACTTCGAAGAAGACGTCACCCTCTACCAGATAGCAGTCCCCCTGAAGCAGGGTTTCGCGCGCCAGCCAGAGCGAATAAGCGCTGCCGGTCTTGTCGAAGACGCTCGACTCCATGTAGTTGATTTCCAACTGGCCGAAGCGTTTGCCGCATGCATACTGGATCGCATCCTTGCGATAGCCGACGACGATCGTGACCTCTTCGACGCCGACTTCCTCCAGGTTACGCAGCGCGTTGTGGAGGATCGGCGTTCCATTGACCTCGACCAGCGGCTTGGGGCGCAGATCGGTCAAGGGCCGCAGGCGGGACCCGAAGCCGGCGGCAAGAATAACGGCTTTCCTCGGACGGTAGTTGTTCATTTCCTTCCCCTTTTTTGAATAGTGTGGGACGACGGCGTCATTCTCAGGCGTTGAGGACATCGACGAGCCGAGAGAGGCCGGCCTCGAGTTTTTCGGGCGGGATGCCATAGGAGAGCCGAAGGCCAGCGGGATCACCGAATACGGTGCCGGACACCGCCGCAACGCCGGCTTCGGAGAGAAGCGAATTGACGACTTCGTCGGCGGTTACGGCGGCCCCGTTCATCGACGCCGGTTTCAACAGATCCGAAAGGTCGAGATAGAAGTAGAAGCCGCCCTGCGCCTTCGGAACGGGAACCCGCGTCAGCGACGAAAGCGCATTGAGCCCTACCTGGCGGGCGCTCGCAAGCTGCGAGCGCAACTTGCTCTCGTAGGTACCGTCTCCCCCCTGCAGATGGGCCAACACGGCGTGCTGGGCAATCACATTGGGATTGGACGTCGTGTGCGACTGCAGGGCCTTGACGGCATTGATCACCTCCTTTGGGCCGGCGAGATAGCCGATCCGCCAGCCGGTTAGCGCCAGGGATTTGCTGAAAGCATTGACGATCAGCGTGCGCGCCCGCACCTCCGGCACCACCGACACGATCAGGTGATGCCTGTGATCCCCATGCACGAAATCGCCGTAGCACTCATCGAAGACGATCCAGAAATTGCGGTTGATTGCGAGTTCGGCAATGCCGATCAGCGTCTGGACGTCATAGACGGCGCCTGTCGGATTATTCGGCGTGTTGATGACGATCGCCCGCGTCCGGTCGGTCACGGCTGCCTTGATGTCCTCGAACCGCGGCACGTAACCGTTGGAACGGGTGTCGACGAAGACCGGCGTGCCGCCGGCAATCAGGACCTGGGCGGGGAAGGTCGTCCAGTAGGGTGCCGGGATGATGACCTCGTCGCCGGGGTTGAGCAGAACCATGGCCGCATTGAAGAGCGCCTGCTTCGCGCCGGAGGTGACGGCGATCTCCTCGGCCTTCCAGATCTGGCCGGTATCGAGGGATACTTTTCTGGCGAGCGCCTCGCGCAGCTCCATCATTCCGACGGTATCCGTGTAGCGGTTGACGCCCCGATTGATCGCCTCGATCGCACCCTCACGAATGGTCGGAGCGAGATCGCTCCAGATCTCGCCGGCGGTCAGATCGATGATCTCCTTGCCGGCGTCGGCCGCCGCCTTTGCGGCTGCGCGTGCGGCAGCCGTTCCCGATGAACCGAACAGGTTTGTCCGTTGCGCAAGCATGTGCGCGCCCTCCACGACGATTGTTTGTTGGAATAGTGACGACGCCGTCCGGCGACCGTTACGGCTTCTGCTTGGGAAGATAGAGCTCTTCGGCCTGGGCCAGTTCGTCATATCCGACCAGGCTGAAGAGCTCGTCGAGGCCGGCCACCTGGTCTTCTATCCCGGCAATGCTCTCTTCCGATTGGATGCGACCGCAGATGTCGCGCATGCCGGCAATGGCTGCCCGCATTGTGTGATTGGCCCAGATGACCGTTGAGATTCCGGCCTTGCGGTAGGCATCAACCGGCGTTCTGTAATATTTCGTCGGCACGATCACGACCGGCAGCTTGTTGTTCCATTCCTTTGCAAAAGCCAGGATCTCGTCGGCAACAGCCTTGCGGGAATGAATGAGAATGGCGTCCGCGCCGGCCTTTGCATAGGCGTGAGCCCGTGTCAGGGCTTCGTCCAGGCCATGGCCGGCGATGAGCGCCTCGATACGGGCCACAAGGACAAAGTCGGGGCCGGTCGTATCCTTCACGGCTTTCAGACGGCCACAGAATTCGTCAATCTCGGCCAGCGGATGCCGGTCGCCGACGAAGGAGTTCATCTTCGGGAAGTCTTTATCCTCGATCGCGACGCCCGAAGCGCCCCGTTGTTCGAGCTTTTTGGCGAGCAACCTGGCATTGTTGAAGTTGCCGAAACCGCTATCGCCGTCGACGAGGACCGGAATATTGGTGGCATCGACCATGCGTTCGACGACATCGACGACCTGCGTCCAGCTTGCCTCATTGGCGTCGCGATAGCCGAGCGCCGAAGAGATGGAGAGACCGGAGGCCCAAAGCCCGCGGAAGCCTGCCCGTTCTGCGACCGCGGCCGAGAGGCCGTCATGGGCTTCCATCAGGAAAGCCAGGTCGTTGGAGAGAATAAGTTCGCGAAGGGATGTCGACGATGTGCTCATCGGTAAGACTTCTGCATTCATCGGAAATGAAATTGTTTTGTTCATTGTCATAGCTCCTTCATAAAACTCAGAGTCTGACTCGAAAAGGTTTCAACGATATCCGTACCTTGCCAAGCGTCGTGTCAGGACCCGGATGTGGGCGATAGTGATCCAGGCCTCGGCTGAGGCGACGGACTTTTCCCAATCCTTCGCCAATCGTCGGCATCTGCCAAGCCATGCGAAGGTGCGCTCCACTACCCAGCGACGCGGCAGAACCTCGAAGCCCTTGGCCTTGTCGGTCCGCTTGACGATCTGGAGAGTGAACGCAGCGATCTTTTGCAGTGCGCCCTTCAGCTTCGGTCCGGCATAACCACCATCGGCGAAGATATGTCTCAGCCACGGCCAGCGCTTGAGAATGGTTTTGAGAACGGCAGATGCACCATCGCGATCCTGAATATCGGCGCTGTGAACCATGAGGCCGACCATCAGTCCGAGCGTGTCGACGACGATATGACGCTTGCGTCCCTTTATCTTCTTGCCCGCGTCATAGCCCGAAATTCCGCCGCTTTCCGTGGTTTTCACGCTTTGACTGTCGATCACGCCCGCAGACGGCGAGGCTTCCCGACCTTCCAAGTCACGCGCCTCCATCACAAGATGATGGTTGATCCGACCCCATAACCCTGTCGCTCGCCATTCATAGAAATAGGACTGCACAGTTGTAAAAGGTGGAAAATCTCTGGGCATCATCCGCCACTGGCACCCCGTCGTGGCGATGTAAAGCAACGCATTCACGACCTCGCGAAGATCGGTACTGCGCGGCCTGCCCAACCGCCTCGGTCCAGGCAGGCAAGACGAGATCAATCCCCACTCCCGGTCCGTCAGATCGCTTGCATACCGCACTGTGCGTCGGGCATATTGCCGACGGGTGAAATCTGTCCAGCCCATTGTGGTCTCCGTTCGTCCTAAGCAAACAAACAGAATCACAACTGGCTGATTTCACTCAACTCTTTTTCGGTCAGGCTCTCAGGTTTGATGAAAAATCGCGGTCGACGCAAGTATATTTTCGGATATACCAGAATATACTGTGATATATTTCGGTATAGTTGGCGTGATTCCGTGAAATTAACCGCTAAATCAACCACTTATGAGGGAGCTATATTTGAATTTATATCCGAATATATTTGCATCTCGATCGCCAGGGCTGCCACCGCCGGCAAATGTTAAAGTCTCGGGCTTCCGAGCGGGAGGTTGAGCAGAATGTGGGGTTGTCGCGCACAGAACAGATGTGATGCCATCGGGCACGCCAGTTGCCGCGGATCTTGACGTAGGTCTCATCGACGCGAACAGAGCCGCAATGTGGCCGGCGAAACAGGCGAAGCCGCTTTTCGATTATCGGCAAGTAGGATATTTGTATCGGGCCATCGACAAACACGGAAATCCGGTGGATTTCCTGTTGACAGCCAAGCGGGATCTCGATGCCGCCAAGCGGTTCTTCCGCAAGATGCTGAAAGACGAGCCCTGCTGGCACCGACAAAGATCGGCACTGACGGTGCCAATACGTTCCCATCGACGATCAAAACGTCGGTTGACGATGGGCTTCTCCATCCGGACCCGGTGCATTATGTCACCAAGCATCTTCAGCAGGGCATCGAGAGCGACCATTTCCGGGTGAAAAAGAACATGCCCCAAATCGGTGGCTTTCAATCTTTCAAAACCGCGCGGCGAACGATCGCGGGTTTCGAGGCGATGCTATGGCTGAGGAAAGGCTTTGGCTTTTCAGGTGATTGGACTGCCAACGACCAGAACGATCTGCTTGCGCGCCTCTTCGGACTTCAAAAGGTTAACAAAGTCTGAAATCCGCACCTTGTAGGGGACAATCGCAGCGGGCGAAAATCTTTGCGACAAGCCCGTCGAGCTTCACTGCAGCGACTCGATCACGGGCGCCGTGTACTATCTCGTTCCACCACTTGGAATCCGACGTCGACTATCTGGGAGTAGGTGTGGTTGCCTTGAAGCCGGTTGACGATAATTTCTGCAGCTCTTCGACCAAGGCCCACCCGGTCGACTTTCACGGTTGTCAGGGAAGGATTTGTCGACGCTGCTATGGGGAGGTCGTCAAAACCCGCAATAGCAAGCTGCTCGGGAACATTGATCCCTCGCCGTTGGCACTCCAATAAGCCTCCGACGGCCATGACATCAGTAGCGAACGTCAGGGCTTCCACATTGATGTTGGACGCCAGCGCCAGCCGGACGGCCTCCGCTCCGCCATCGAAACTATTTTCACAGCGGATGACGTCCGCTTCGACTTCAGTCCCCGTAGAGGTCACCCAACGGAAACCCGCCAAGCGGTCATCGATACGGTCGTTGAAGTCTTTGGTGACAGTCACGTGCCAGACGCGGCGATAACCACGAGCAATGAGCAGTCTTGTCAGATCGACGCTGGCATCGAAATTGGAGTATCCAACGACAGCGTCGATAGGAGAATCGGTCAAGTTGCTCCCTTCTACAACGGGGATTCCCGATTGCTGCAAAATAGTGCGTACGGCCTCCGTATGACGGACCCCTGTGATATAGATGGCATCGGGCCTCCGAGCCAGAAAGGCTTTGACGGCCTGCAGTTCGACTTGGTCCGAATACCCCGATGCCCCTATCATCAACATCATGTCGTGCTTATGCAGGACATCGGCCATGCCCTGTAATATTTCAGCATGCTGCGTGTAACCAATCACCGGGATTATTGCGGCGACCAAACGCGTTCGATTAGCTGCCAAACTCCGAGCTACCTCGTTGGGAACGTAGCCGAGTTCATCAATAATGGCCCGGACCTTTTGTCGCGTTGCGGCCGAAACCTTAGCCGAACCATTCAAAACTCGCGAAACCGTGCCAACGCCGACCTCCGCCCGTTTAGCGACGTCTGACAACCGAACCGTGCTGTCCAACTAGACTTCCTCCTAATACCGAGCGTGATGGAATCGATAAATCAATCCCCCAAACTACCAATAGCGAATCCGTGGAAGCGCTTCCAACATTTTCTTGACGAGGAAGCGAAAGTCGAAATATGTATCATGGAAGCGCTTCCACGTCAGGAGCGAGAGAATATTATGTGCATTGAATCACGCGAACTACTGACTATGGAGATAAACATGGCGTTGCGTCTAGGGTCCCCGGCTCCTTCGCTTAAAGTGCCGTACGGGGTGCTTGGCGAGCCGCTCACGCACTTCCAGTCCGGCTCATTGTCGGAAAGTTCGGTTATTTCTCGAGTATGATTCCCGTCCACAATGCGAGCATGTATGCCGCGGTACGCTATGGAGGAGAATTTACATGCCAACGCCAGGAGTGGAGCTGCAGCTCAATCTTCTTTGAATAACAGAACCCATGCTCCGAGGAGAACGCATGTATAAGCAGCACGAAGATAAACCAGGATGGGCCCGGTCCAAGGCCAATAAAGCCTATAAAGGATTGAAGAAGCTTGTTGTCGATTTTCAGGTGCCCCCTGATACGCGACTCGATCCGAGTGCAATCAGCGATCTCCTTGAAACCAGCGTTACCCCGGTGCGCGAGGCATTGATTCAGCTCGAAACCGAAAATTACATCGTGGGCTCTCCGCGCAATGGCTACTACACCAAGAAACTCGATACAAAGAAAATCTCGGATGAATATGGTGTTGCCAACACAATCCTCCAGCATGTTATTAGAGAAAACCTAGATGAGCATTCTAGGACGTGGCCGGTGCTTCCAACGATCCCCAGGTCTGACGACTATGACTTGTTCGGGCAGTTCCTCGAGGTATTTTATGAAGGGGTCGCAGAGGCTGGGAACAACGGAAGAATGCTTGACCTCGTTCATGAGTTCAACATTCGGACGAGATACATTCGCTTTTTGGACTTGCAACGGCCGGAGCGTCTATCGTATATCAGAGATGAAATGAACGAGCTTTTGGAGCTTATTGATAAGCGAAACAAGAATGGGGCGATCGCAAATGTTGATCGGCAATTGAGAGCGATAATTTACTGCGTTCCTGATCTTGTGCTGGAGGGTAATCTTCGTGCCCGGAATAAGAAAGAGAGCTGGTCGCAGACATTGTTGTCAATGGCGGAGTAAAAACCGGCCACGCGGCGGCGCAGAAGTCGGCCACCTCGGCGCGCGCGCATGAGGAAGTAAGTGTGTCAGTCAGCATCCAAAATTCAAAATTCACCCCTTATCGGCATCCAATTTTTGCACGCCGAAACACATCCTAGTTTTCCTCTGCCGATGTGATCTTCTCGCTGAGGTCCTTATCCGTCGAGCGCACGCGTCTGCGCTAAATACGTGAGCTCACTTGCTTAGCCCCTGGATTCGGAACTCGCCTTACCTGCAGTCGTCGCGCGCGAAGCCTGCGAGACATAGAACGGGGCGCGGCCCCAAACCTCGGACATGATGTCCATTATCTCTGCATTGGCGGAATTCAGCGATTTCATCGCTTGCTCGTACGACGATCGGCCTACCGCTCCGCTTGAGAGCTCATACAATGATCGGCCTTTGTTCCACGCTTGCCGGATCGCGTCCGACTCCCAGACGGTTGCTGTCAACAGATCATCCCCCAGGGATTCCCGCAACATTGCGATTGACTTCTGCTGTGAGACATCACGCGGATCGTGCCTTGTCACCAGATATTTGAAGAAATCATGATTTACGGTCCTCCCAGCCCTTTCGATCAGTGCGACGAAATGCGTGAAAGAGTAGAGGGACGAGGTCATTGACACTATGTCAGGCATCTCAGGGCGGACCGTCACCAGAACGCCGGTTGCTGCTTCATATGCACCCGTGGTCAGAAAGCCTCCATCTCCGCAGGATAGAACGACCACGTCATAATCCGCGTCGACTTCCTGAAGCGCAGACACCATCCTGATGCTAGCGTCCGGGTACCTGAAGTTCTCGCTACGGAAGCGTCGGCCACAGTCCTCTTCAAAAAAAGAGAGCTCGGCAGAACCCGGAACGAGATCAAGACCATCAAAAGGGGTGGGTTGGATTACGGACCGGATACTATCCTGATCGTCATCAAAGCGTATCGCCGCATAGATGCTCGCATTGTGGACTGGATAACCAAAGGAGTAATAACCGAACATCCCAGACAACGAGCCGTGCGAATCGAGATCTATAGCGAGAACGCGGAAACCTTGAAGTGCAAGGCCCTGCGCCAGATAAAACGATGTGGTGGTGCTTGCGGGGCCGGCGACTACCGAGATGATCTGCAGCTTATCACCCTCGCGCCGCCGCGGGCAAAACTTCAAAGCCTCTTTCGGACGGGACGAAGCGAGATAGGCACGGAGTTCATTGATCTGTCGAAGCGTATAGGAGCGCCGTCCTGCGGTCCCTAACTCCGGTGTTGGCCCCAGCCCATCAATTGACAACTGGCGCAGATAGCTGCCCGACACACCGAGAATCTCAGCGACCTCGCCCAACGAGAACGAGCGCAAGGACCTGGGGTCTGGAAATGGTGCTCTGGTAGCCACGCCCTGCGCCTTTATGCGAGCCCAGATACTATCGCCATGGCGCTGAACGCGCTCCATTATACGCTCTTGATCGTCCTGTTTCTCAGAATTTGGCATAAATAGCCTCGTGACGGGTTTTGTAATGAATGACGGTTCTATTACGGCCTGGGGTAGACAGCAGTCAATATACTTCGCCTCATTGCTCTATCGAAGCGGCAGCCTCATCTGATGTATTTGTATTGCTCCTCTTCGTGAGAGCGTAGCGAAGCATTTCCTCAGCGACTCGCTCCGGGCTCGGGCGTGGGTCAGTCTTCGACCGGACGAATGTTCCTCTATCGCGGCGGGCCTTCGCAGGTGAAGCAATCGATCCAGCGCGCCATGACCTTCGCCGATACCATGTATGTCCGCGAAGCCTGGGCCTTGGCACAACGGCCGTAAACGTCTGCCATGGTCGCTTTGACCAAAACGACAACTGTCGGGGCAATTGACACTAAGCGACCGGAATATGTGGCGAGGGCCTTTGTCATTGAGGAGCTGATGGCCGCCGTCAAGGTCTAGCAGGCTATTGAAAAATAAGCTGGTCTGGAGGCTTTCGCCGTGATTCACTCGCTTCGTCGATTTTTGGAGTGATGCATGCGCGGCGGCGATGTGAGGACGGGCGAACTCTTCAGCTATGTCGATCTGGAGGATCGCGTTCGTAAAGATCATCCGCTACGGGCAATTCGGCAGATCGTGAACGATGCGCTCGTTTCACTGGAAGGGGAGTTCGCTGCGCTTTATTCGCCAATTGGGCGGCCATCGATCGCGCCTGAGAAGCTTCTCCGCGCCATGCTTTTGCAAGCCTTCTATTCGATCCGCTCTGAGCGGCTTTTGATGGAGCGGCTGGAATACGACCTTCTGTTCCGCTGGTTCGTTGGCATTGGCATTGACGATCCAGCTTGGGACCATTCGGTGTTTTCGAAGAACCGCGACCGGTTGCTGGAAGGCGACATCGCCGCGAAGTTCCTCGGTGCGATCCTTTCGCAGCCCAAAGTAAAGCGGTTGCTGTCAACGGACCACTTCTCTGTCGATGGCACGCTGATCGAAGCTTGGGCGTCGATCAAGAGCTTCAAGCCGAAGGACGGCCCAAAGGGGTGATCATGGCGAACCACCGTTGGATGCGGGCGGCCGGAATAAGGAAGCAGACTTCCATGGCGAGAGACGCTCCAACGAGACGCATGTTTCAACGACCGATCCGGATGCGAAGCTTTATAGGAAGGGAAAAGGCAAGGAGGCTAAGCTGTGCTTCATGGGGCATGGGCTGATGGAAAATCGCCATGGCTTGCTGGTCGATGCCTATCTGACAGAGTCCAGCGGATATGCTGAACGGGTAGCGGCGTTGCACATGATCGGGCCCTTCACTGAGCGGACACAAGCGATCACGCTGGGTGCCGACAAGGCCTATGACACAAAGGACTTCGTCAAAGATTTGCGGTCGATGAAGGTCACGCCCCATGTGGCGCAGAACATCAATGGTCGCCGCTCGGCCATTGATGGACGCACGACGCGCCATTCCGGCTATCGGGTCAGCTTGGGCATCCGCAAGCGCATCGAGGAGGCGTTCGGCTGGATCAAAACCGTCGCCGGGCAGAATAAGACGAAGTTCCGTGGCCGCGACCGCGTCGTATGGGCCTTCACCTTCGCGGTCGCCGCCTATGATCTGGTGCGGTTACCGAAACTGATAGCAGTGCTGTCATGAGCGCGGCGTCGAATTGCCGCCTGATTGGCCGCTGGTGGATCGTCGAGGCCGATCTGTGGGATCGGGATTATCTCAACCTGGTCGAGCCCGCCACAATCACCATCAGGGCCGGTCATGGCGAGATCGCCTTCGGTGCGATGCAAGCGGGCCTCGATCTCGCCTACAGCACGTCCATGGTCTCCTTCACATGGGCCGGATGCGACGAAATGGACGAAGTCTCAGGTGACGGTCATGCCGAATTGCTCGACAGCGGCTCGATCGAGATCACTTTCGCTTATCACAATGGCGACGAGGACATCCTAAAGGCCAAACGGGAGACTTCTTCAACAGCCTGGTAGAGAAGTTAACCTGACATCGCCCTTTTCGCTGATCGTGCCTTGGTCGTTGGCACTCTTACTGGCACGACCGCCGGCAAGGTCCCCTCCCTGCCCGCTCCTCACGGCATAGCCACTGGGACGGGTTAATTGGTTTCTCTGCGTTCCGCGTCCAGCCAGTTTTCGAGCTTCAGTCCGGGATACGCCAGGAAGTCCCGCGTGTTGTTGGTCACCAATACCGTGTCCAGAGCGATCGCATGCGATGCGATCAGTTTGTCGAGATGATCTTTCTTCCGGTCTCTCGTCGCCATTCGAACCGGACCGTAGGCACACGCTGCTGCGATCCCAAACGGCTCTACCGTGATCAGTTCGGCCAGGGCGGTGAGATTATCAAGTTCTCGTGCCGGATCATCGGATGCGGAAACACCATACTCGAGTTCCGCGAAGGTGATGGCGGACATCACCACGTCCCCCACGTAGCAACTGGCAAAGCGGCGAGCGACCTGCTCCGGCTGGTTTTTCATCAGGTAGATACACATGTTCGTATCGAGCATGTAGCGCGCCATCAGATCTTATCCCGCTCGTCTTGCTCATGGGACTCTCTTCCGTCACGCATGAAATCCGGAGAGAAACGGGCGAATACGTCCAGAACGCCGGCCAGGGAGCGATGCACAGGACGGATGCGAAGCTCGTCGCCGATGCGCTCGATCTCCAACTCAACATCGGTTCGCTCAAACGCCAGTTCCGCCGGTATGCGAACCGCCTGGGAATTTCCATTCCTGAAAGCTTTAGTGGTGTGCATGTCATCAACCTTGTGCGTACGTGGATGTACTATATCCTAGGCTTTCCAAATTGTACATCCTCAGTGTGTACGTAAATGTTTTAGCGCTTGGGGCGACGGGGCGCATCTCGCAAACAGGTTGAGCTCGCTCGTGCCGAATCGTGTGCTGGTCCACCCGCCAACGGGTATTGGCCCATTCGGGTAACGGTTCGTTCCTGCCCGGTCCAAGTCTCGACAGACGAGATATTGAGAGCGCGATGCCGCGCTCACATCTGCAAGGAGCATCCGCAGAAGGCGTATGCGCATCTCATCGTAACATGCCGCTCTTACGATAGGCCGGTGCTCGCGCCAATGTCGCCGGCAGGCGCGACTTCGACGGCGTAGCGCGAAAGGCGGTGAAATGTTCGCCGCCGATCTGTGTAGTATGGAAATTGCGATTGGCATGACGGGCACCTGTGTCGTCGACCGTGACAAAGGGAAGTGTATTGCAGATGTTCAGCAGGATGGCTGATCCCCGCTTTGCGGCGGATCTCCGCAACCGACACACGATCATGGGGATCGTTCCTCCCGGCCGAAGACGAGCCCACGCCAGACCGCGGAGCGGATCGCTGAGGAAATTGTCTCGTTGCGCCTTCACTAAGAGAAAATTCAATGAGGCACGGCCTTCCGACGGAGCGGTAAGTTTGTTGGCGCGGCAGCTTATTGACGGTTGACGGCCTATGTAACGATTCGATATCGTAATGACGGAATAAGAAAGCCATTGAACTACAACACCGTCAGGAAGCAATTGTGGCGCATTTTGTGAATCTACGCATGGTCAAGGGTCCGACCTCCTTGTCTCGGCGATTGAGAACGAGGGGTCGAGTACATCGGCGTCTCCGGCGAGGAAAACCCTCGACGTCGTCGCTCCTGCTCCATCTGCATCAAGACGGCGTCTTCCTGTCACGACGGGGACATCGGTGGAGCATCTGGCGCCGACAATCGCCGCGTAGGACGTCTTCTACATGCCGCCTTAAGTCATTGGCTGCCGGCAGCGCTTGCCGGTTACCTTCCGCCCTTTCATCGCATAGAGAGTGAAGTGCCATCATGTCCGGACAATCCTTGCCGACGCTGCCGATGTGGCGCGTCAATCACATCGAGCCCTCGCCCGAGATGTTGGCGTTACGCGCCAACGGTCCGATCCACCGCGTGCGCTTCCCGTCCGGGCACGAAGGCTGGTGGGTGACAGGCTACGAGGAAGCTAAGGCGGTACTGTCCGACGCGGCGTTCCGGCCCTCGGGAATGCCGCCGGCGGCATTCACCCCGGCTACGGTGATTCTCGGTTCGCCGGGGTGGCTGGGCTCGCACGAGGGCAGCGAGCATGCCCGGTTACGCACGATCGTGGCGCCGGCCTTCAGCAACCGCAGGGTGAAGCTGCTCGCGCAGCAGATCGAGGCGATCGCCGCGCAGTTGTTCGAGACGCTGGCGGCCCAGCCCCAGCCCGCCGACCTGCGACACCACCTCTCCTTTCCGCTTCCGGCCAAGGTCATCAGCGCGCTGATGGGCGTGCCCTACGAGGATCACGCCTTTTTCGCCGAGCTGTCCGACGAGGTTATGACGCACCAGCATGAAAGCGGCCCGCGTAGCGCGTCGCGTCTGGCCTGGGAAGAATTGCGCGCCTACATTCGCGGCAAGATGCGGGAAAAGCGCCAGGATCCGGGCGACAACCTGCTGACGGATCTGCTCGCGGCGGTCGACCAGGGCAAGGCGACCGAGGAAGAGGCGATCGGCCTGGCAGCGGGCATGCTGGTGGCGGGGCACGAGAGCACCGTCGCACAGATTGAATTCGGCCTGCTGGCCATGTTCCGCCATCCGCAACAGCGCGAACGCCTGGTCGGCGATCCATCCCTCGTGGACAAGGCGGTAGAGGAAATCCTGCGCATGTACCCGCCGGGCGCGGGCTGGGACGGCATCATGCGCTATCCGAGGACCGACGTGACCATCGCGGGCGTGCATATTCCCGCGGAGAGCAAGGTGCTGGTCGGCCTGCCGGCGACGTCGTTCGATCCACGCCATTTCGACGACCCGGAAATCTTCGACATCGGACGCGCCGAAAAGCCGCACCTGGCGTTCTCCTACGGGCCGCACTACTGCATTGGCGAGGCGCTTGCCAGGCTGGAACTCAAGGTGGTGTTCGGTTCGATCTTTCAGCGCTTTCCCGCGCTACGCCTGGCCGTGGCGCCCGAAGAACTGAAGTTGCGCAAGGAGATCATCACTGGCGGGTTTGAGGAGTTGCCGGTGCTCTGGTGATGCGCGGACACCACCGGGAATCGCGATCTTTCCGCAATTTGCCGGCGCACCCGGCGCGCGCCAGTCAGATCAGCCAGCCAAGAGGTAACCCAGATGGATGTGCAAGAAACCACGGCAAGCGATCTGATCGCTCGGAGCACCAGATGTGACGTCATGAAAGATTTCGCCCTTCCATTCACAGTCAAAGTCTACCTGGGCTCTATGGGGCTCTCAAACAGCGGATCTGACGAGCTCATTGGTAGGGTGAGCGACTTGCTCCACGGCAATGATGTTAAACGTACCGAAGCGGCCCAATCAATCGTAAGTTTCATCGACGAACTTGCAGCGAGCCGTCGGAAGCAATCGGCTGCCGATTTCACGACATACATCGTGCAGGCGCAGGTCCAGGGTCGTTCCCTGACAGATGAGGAAGTCCGGGGCATCGGCGTACTCTTCTTGATTGCCGGACTCGACACGGTCGCTGCCGCGTTAGGCTTTGACCTGGCCTATCTCGCACGCAATCCGGAGGATCAGGAATCGCTGCGGAGAGAGCCGACCCGGATCGCAACCGCAGTTGAAGAATTGTTGCGCGCCTATTCAACCGTTCAGATTATCCGCGTGGCTACGAAAGACGTGGACTTTGAAGGAGTGTCCATGCGTAAGGGAGACTTCGTTTCCTGCGCAACGATGATTGCTAACCGCGACCCCGCAGAATTCATGTGCCCGGACACAATCGACTTGGCGCGACAGGACCACCGCTACATAGCGTTTGGCTATGGTCCTCATCTTTGCCTCGGGGCAAATCTTGCCCGGCTTGAGATTGCCGTAGGCATCAACGAATGGCTGACTCGGATCCCCACCTTTCGAATCAAAGAGGTATGGCGCCGATGACCCATGGGGGTCATGTACTCGGGCTCAAAAATTTAATTTTGACTGGTCCTAACAAACTCAGCGATGGTGGGAAAAACAATGGACGAAGCCAATATCAGTGAGCTACTCGACCGCGAGGCCATCAGAGACTGCCTCTACCGGTATTGCCGCGGGATTGACCGGGAGGATGAGGCGGCGCTGCGCAGCGCGTACTGGCCGGATGCGCATGACAACCATGGGGGCTATTCTGGACCATCCGAGGGCTTTATCCGACTTGCGCTTGGCATCTTCGAGACCGAGCCGCGCAATGTTCATCAGATAGCGAATGTACTGATTGAATTCTCCAGCCCCTCAGAGGCCACGGTCGAGAGCTATTTCACGGCGCTTCAACGTGGGCCGGACGCAGGCGGTGAGATACGGCAGGTGCTCCTGTGCGGCCGCTACGGCGATCTGTTCCACAAGCGGGAAGGGGAGTGGCGCATCATAGCCCGAACAGTGATTTACGATTGGATTGAGCAGCAGACCCCACCCGGACTGCCTGAAAGCGAAAGGTTCGCATCACGGCGGCCAATTGGAGCGCCGTATCCGAATGATCCGATTTATGCGCTTCTCGAAGGCACCAGCCCGAGATGTGGACCAACATCGGAGGCGAACGACCATGATTGATCTGCAACATCCACCATTTCCTACCCATGGAGTCTGCTTAGTGACGATGCGCATAACTGGTTGTCTTTTGATCTTCATATCTGCGCCGCCGACGTGCTCATCCAGCAAGGGCCAGGTGTTGGCCGAGCAATTACGAGAGTACAAAGAGATCTCTTCTCAACGTTTTCCTGAGAGAACGGCCCCAGCGTTGCTTCACTTGTGCGGACGTGTTCCCAAAGAAAGGGGCGGAATGCGGCTCTGCCTCGAGAAAAAGCCGACGTTGCATTCCCGGGCTCCTGCAGCGAGGCCCGACACTCAGCGTGCAGAGGAGTTCTCATGAAACAGCAGCTAGGGCGCGTCGTCGTGATCACGGGTGCTGCAGGCGGGATTGGCCGCGCGTTGGTCGATCTTTTTGCTACAGGCGGGGACACTGTCGTCGCCGTAGATCTTCCTGACAGTGGCGTGCTCGAGATGGCTCGCCATCTCGGGTATCCGCATCTCTGTCTCGAGTGCGACGTCTCGCGCCAGGAAGACATCCTGTCGCTATACAGTCGTATCGAAGAACGGTTTTTGCATATTGATGTGCTTGTCAACAATGCGGCGGTGGGGCCTGACCTGGTGGCGACATCGAACACCCTTGTCGAAGATTTTCAACTCGCCCTTCGGGTAAACCTCGTTGGACCTAATATCATGGCGCGCGAGACAGCGCGACGAATGAAGCCTGGCGGCGTGGTCGCAAACGTCGCCTCGGTCGCGGGATTACTAGCCAACCCTCACCGCAACGCATATGCCGCATCAAAAGCGGGCTTGATCGCGACCACAAAAGTGTTGGCATGCGAATGGGCTCCACGCGGCATCCGCGTGTGCGCCGTAGCGCCCGGTTACGTGCGCACGCCGATGATTGCGGAGTTAGAACGCGCGGGCAAAATCCGTTCTGCTCAAGTCAGGAGCCGCATACCAATGGGGCGCATGGCTCGGCCTGACGAGGTCGCTCGGGCAGTTCGTTTTATGGTCAGTGCGCAGGCAGCGTACATCACCGGATCAACGCTGGTCGTGGATGGTGGTTTGATGTCATTCAACCAGCCCGGCGAAGCGCATCCAACAGTGGACAACTCACGCGATGCAGAGCCCCGAAGACGCGTTGAAGGCACCCATGCGCGAATTGCGGTCGTCGTGGGTGGTGCGAAAGGGATAGGCGCTGCTGTCGTTGGCCGGTTTGCCGAACGAGGCGACACTGTCGTGATCGCCGACAAAAACGGCGAGGCAGCGGCAGATTTGGCGAGTTCGCTTGGTGACAAGCATCTGGCAATATCGGCAGACGTCACCCGAGAGAGCGAGGTCGTCGCACTGTTTGACGAACTGCGGCAGCGCTACGGCCATATTGACATTCTCGTCACCTGCGCTGCACCAAAGGGCGCGTTTGTCCTGTCCATAGAAGACGTTTCGCAAGTTTTTGAACAGGGGCTGGGTGTCAATCTCACCGGCGCCTTCACCTGTGCTCGCGAGGCCATCAAGGTGATGCGACCTGGTAGCGTGATCCTCAACCTCGGAGCCTGCGCGGATTTTCTGCGCCCCGCTTCTCGCCATACCGCCGATGCATACAACGCGGCAATAGAAATGCTCACGAGGTGCATGGCGGCAGAACTAGGACCATTTGGCGTAAGGACAGCCACAATCGTTCCAGGCCATATCCGCACGCTTGGCGTCACCCACTGGTCGAAATTCATGTCGAGGTGGGTCGCGCGGCAGATCCCGATGGGCAGGCTTGGAGAACCGGAAGAAGTGGCCGACGCTGCCTGCTTCCTGGCTTCGGCTGACGCTTCCTACATCACCGGATCGATCCTCAATGTGGATGGCGGGTTGACTTCAAACTTCGGGCCGAGTTGCGTCAGCAAATCTGATCTAACTGGCAATCGCCTATGTGATGACGATCGCACGAAGCTGAGGATTCCAGGGACTTAAGTCCAGCACACTCGGGCGCAAAGTGCATGCTGCGGCATTTTTCGATGGAACGTTTCCTTGAATCCGCAGACACGCTCTGCGGTTCAAGGCGAATGGCAGAGGCAGCTTCTCGCGAGATGGCCGCTTACTCGATCGTCGAAAGCTGGATTGGCTAAGGCTTTACGACCTGCATCCTACATCGGGTCTTCCCGATAGCGAACAAGGAGACTGTATGGAGTTCGCGACATTCATTCTGGCCACCCAGCGCGGCTATCACCAAACGTCGGACAGCGTCATCCACGACGCCATTGAACAAGCCGTCCTTTCTGAGCAGGCAGGCTTCGATACCGCTTGGTTCGCCGAACATCACTTTAACAACTACAGCCTGGTCCCGTCGCCGCTGATGATGGTCGCTCATTGCGCCGGCGTGACAAAAAGAATTCGTCTTGGAACTGCTGTCTGCGTCCTGCCGCTTTATCAGCCGCAGCGCTTGCTCGCCGAAATCGGTTTTGCCGATGTCGTTTCGAACGGCCGCCTCGAGCTCGGTGTTGGCTCAGGGTATCAGCAGTTCGAATTCGAGCGCTTCGGCGTCAACATTGATAACGCGCCAGCCGTGTTTTCGGAATATCTTGATATTGTGCTCAAAGGTCTCAGTCGGAAAATCTTCTCGCACAGCGGCCACTTTATGCAGATCCCTCCGACTGCGATCTCGGTCCGAACTATTCAAAAGCCCTCGCCGCCGATCTGGATCGCAACCGGGTCTCCGAGCAGTATGCGGCGGGCTTATCGTGAGAGACATAATCTCCTCGTAACCGCGCTACACAACGGATTGGAGACTTTGGGTGCTTTGCGAGGAATGATCCAGGAGGCAGCAGCTGCCGAGTTCAAGAGCCCTGGCGACGCGAAGATATCATTGCTGCGCTGCTGTTACGCGAGCGCTGACGGAGCGGAGATCAACCGCTATCTCGACAACGCACGTTTCCAGCGCCAGCTATCCGAAGCGCTTCATCAGCGTCGTCAGCAGAGCCACGATGGCTATATGCTGCAGGCAACGCCGACGCAGCAGGATATGTCTCTCGAGACTATGCGGGAGAACCTGCCGATCGGTAGCATAAATCAAGTCATTGACCGCCTCCTGCAAGAAATCGAAATTCTGAAGCCGGACCAGATTGCGATTCAGACCCAACTGGGAGACCTCGATCAGACTACGATGCTGCGTCAGATAGAGCTCTGGGGAGATAAGATCATTCCAGCAGTCAATAAGTCCCTCAGTCGGTAGCGTCGCCTTAACTTGCGTCGGGCACAGGATTGGCCACAATGGGGCTGGGTTATGCCACAGTCGAAAGGGTGATTTCCCGCCACGTGCTCATGGCGGCGTTTTGCAGTTTTCGATATTCGGCAGTGGTCGTCTTTTTGCGTTGAAGATGGAACAGGTTTGCGATCGGGCCATGGATGGAGAGGAAGCGCTGGCATTGCTCTGCCGACTTGAACCGGATCATGCCTCGTTCGCGTCGTCGAACAGCCAGATGCGAATTCTCCACCCGGTTATTCAGGCCCTTATGCGAGCGATGCTCGACACTGGGCATGATTTCTCTTCTGGCTGCATTGTAGGATCTGAGCTTGTCGGTGATTATGACACGTGGCGCGACGCACTGGCCCTTCAGTAGCTTTCGCATCAGTCGAAGGGCCGCCGTCTTGTCCCGGCGGCTCTGGAGCAATGCAAAGAGAACATAACCATCAGCATCGACGGCCCGCCACAACCAGTATTTTCTGCCTTTGATAGCAACGACCATTTTGTCGAGAGATGCCACTTGTCGGCAAAACGTCCTCTGGATCGATGTCGGATGGAACGGGCATATTCTCGGCCGAACTTGGCAGCTCATCCCGCTGCAGTCTGGAACGAGACTTCTATGCCGCGCTCTGCCAGCAGATCTTCTATATGACGCAGGCTCAGCGGAAAGCGGAAATAGAGCCACACCGCATGCGCTATGATCTCGGCGGGAAAACGATGACGCTTATATCGCGGCGGCGTGACATCGGTCGACGGGTTCGGGCTCATGCCGGTAAATACCGCCGCAAATGTTAAGGCGACGCTACCGCTCGACGAGATCGTCCAGACGCGGCGTAACACTAAGGCGGCCAAGCGCCTGCTGACGCGACTTCTGAAGAAGCAGGGCATGCCGCCAAAGCGTATGATCACCGACAAATTGCGCTCCTACGGGGCGGCCAAACGCCAGGTCATGCCGAACGTGGAACACCGCTCGCATAAAGGCTTGAACAACCGGGCGAGAATTCTCACCTGCCGTTGAGAAAACGGGAGCGAACGCGACAGGGTTTCCGGTCGGTTGGCTCATTGCAACATTTCGTGTCGATCTTCTCCGCCGTGCGAAACCTCTTCGTCCCATCCCAGACCAACCGCACCGCAGCACAAATTCGAACCCATCGACGCCAGGCAATGGCCGCGTGGGAAGCCGTGAGTGCACGGCCTGCCTGAAAAGCGCAGGGTCGGCCTCACGTGGCCACATTCAAACAACGTGACAACGCCCCTTACGGCATGTTGATCGACTGTTTCGTCCATCATTATGCCGGCGCGTTGTTGAAGAGCGTCAGGCGAAAGCAGGATCTCCGAAGGACGATTGTGCGTCATGCATGAAAAGTCCGAACTTAGCGATTCCCTGCTTGATGATGCCGAGGGCTTGCGCGGGGGAGGCGGACGATCCCGTTGGTGGTGGTGACCTCGGCGAGGCTCTCGCCATGCGCGACCTGGATAGTGATGACCCTTGCACGAACGAAGGAGACCCCCCGCAGCACGGTCTTGTTCAGCGATAGCTCGGCGACAGTCCGCTTCAGCTTGACCTTCACCCTTCCAAAATAGCGTAGACGCTTCACTTGCGAGGGCATCAGACCGGTATATTTTGCGCTAATTTAGAAGGTCGCGTTTAGAAGCTTCTGCTTTGCGACAGACATCGGCGATCGGACTCCCCCTCTACCAAAATTGAGGACAATGCGATCTCCACTTAATTTCTTCCTGCACGGGTCGTAAGTCGCAGTTCCAGATGGCCCGATTAACCGAAATTCTCGACATCCAACTTATGACATCGTCGTCACTTTTGGCGGCTTCGCGACATGCATTCGTCTTCGCCCAATCCCCTATTTTCCGCCCACATAGCTGAAATAGCAGCAATTAATTGTTGGTCAGCTCAATCGGCCTTCCTGGCGCGAATCTTGAGAGCTATTGCGAGCCAGCGGAACAGCCGCCGCATCCGCGTTGCGGGATAACCGCATTGCTTCGAACACATGAAGGAACACTAACTATGACGGGAAAGTGCGGAACTGGCAAATCGCCCAGAATGTAGGCAAGTTCCAAAAGGGAGTGGACGTGCTCGCCGGCGTCCGCGACGAGGATGTCGATGTCGAAGCGGCGCCGAAGACGTGTCATGCTTCACACACGGCCAAGGCTTTCTGAGCTCGAGGCGATCTGGAGATTCTGTTGGCGATCTGGGGAAAGACGTCACCCTGCTGGAATAGGTGAAAAAGAATGCTACCGGGCCTGTCGCAAATTTTCTTAGTTAACCGTCTGTTGACGCTCGCCGGAGAAATTCTCGCTTCGAATTTGTGGAGCGAGCCTGTGATTCTGAATACCATTGCCGAGAAGCTGAAGCGCCGGTCGAAAGATGATTTCAAAGGGCGGCATTTCGAGGCATGGCTCATCGTACAGGCGGTGGCCTGGTATCTGCGGTATCCGCTCAGCTACCGAGACCTTGAGGAGATGTTCCAAGAGCGCGGCTTCGAAGTGGACCACAGCACGATTAACCGTATGCTCCGATGATCGAGAAGCGGCTGCGGCAGCGTAACGTTAACCTGGCATCGATCAAGATGTGGGATCTGGCGGCATGGCCAGATTTTCCCGTGATCCTCTTTATCGTCGCCACCGATTTCCAACGGAGGTGATTGCCCATGCCGTTTGGCTCTATTTCCGGTTTCCGCTCAGCCTGCGGATGGTCGAGGACATGCTGGCAGCGCGTGGCGTCATCGTCTCCCACCAGACCGTGCGACTCTGGGCTGAGAAGTTCGGCAGACACTTTGCCAACGCCATTCGGAAGCGATCAGCCGGCAGGCTCGGCGACAAATGGCACCTCGATGAGGTTGTCATCACCATCGGTGGAAAGAAACACTGGCTTTTGCGCGCCGTTGATCAGGACGGCTTTGTTCTCGACGTGTTGGTGCAAAGCCGCCGCATGCCAAGGCGGCAAAGCGCTTGATGCGAAAGCTTCTGAAAGGGCAACGCCGTTCGCCGCGTGTGATGATCACCGACAAGCTTCGATCCTACGGTGCGGCGAAGCGGGAGATCATGCCGGGCGTCGAGCATCGCTCGCACAAGGGCCCGAACAATCGGGCGGAGAACTCTCATAAACCCGTCCGACGACGGGAGAGGATCATGAAGCGCTTCAAGTCAGCGCGACAGCTTCAGCGTTTCGCTTCCATCCACGACCCGATCGTCAACCTCTTTAACGTTCCCCGCCACGATATTCCATTCACCCACCATCGAGAACTGCGAGCAACGGCCATGCAAGCATGGCGCCTAATCGCGCGCCTTCACGCCGAATGAACCAAAGACTCATTCCCAGATCTTGCCTGCGCAGCGTTAAGTTTACAGTGCCGTGTGGTGAGGTCTAACAGAGGATTATGCGCAATCGGTCAGAAACGGGATCAGAAGAATCATTAGGTTTGAGTGCCCAGAGCACGCCTAGCCGAGTTCGATCTGATCCACGTATTCCGTAAGGGCCCGCGACGTGTTGAAGTCGCTTTTTGAGGCCGGACACACGTCAGAATCCGACCACATGCCCGTACGGAAGTAAGATTTTGCTTGCATTTACCGGGGCGTCCACACACGTCGACCTGGAGAATGCCGACGAAGCCGTCGAGATGAGTCATCAGGCGCTCGGCTTTGCGGTCCGGTGCATAGACATAGACGACACCGGGTGGATCGGTTGCCAGCCATGGTCTGTCATCGCGGGCATAAGCCCCAAAGCTGCCTCGTCTTGGTCTTACCGCGCCCCGGATCGAGCACCGGCGCTGTCGTCTCGTCGGCAAAGAGCTTCGAAGATGCATCTGCGGCCGGTTCATCAACGGTTGCTCGACGTGTTGAAGACAATCCGGTCGGATCAACCATACGTTCTTGCTCCAATGGCTCTGTCAAGCGAAGTGAAGATTTGACCCCGTAGGCGAAAGGAAGAACTGACCCCCTTCATTGATTTGCTGTTTCGTTTGTCTCGAGCGCCGGAACGGCGCTTTTCGCGAAGCCTGTAGCTATCACCTCGGATGGTGATCACTGTCGAATGGTGCAGCAGGCGGTCCAATATCGCGGTGGCGACGACAGGGTCTCCGAAGACGCTCCCCCCACTCTTCGACCGATCGATTTGAGGTAATCAGGATCGATCCCTTCTCGTAGCGGCGAGAGACCAGTTTGGAAGAACAAGGTGAGCCGCGTTCGCTTCGAAGGGCAGATATCCGAGTTCGTCGATGATGAGCAGTTTCGGCCGTGACAGGGTCGTCAACTGCTTGTCTAGGGTTCCGTCGTTGTGAGCCTTGGCCAACATGGCGACAAGCGTGGCTGCCGTCACGAACTGGACATTGTAATTTTGGCGGATCGCCTCGCGGCCGAGACTGACGGCAAGATGAGTTTTCCCTGTTCCGGGTGGCCCCAGGAATAGGACGGTATCGCCGTGAGCGATCCAGCGGCAGGTCGCCAACTCTCTGATCTGTCCTCGATCCACCGATGGCTGTGCCTCGAAGTCAAAGCCGTCGAGTTCACGTACGAAGGGGAACTGCGCCAGTTTGCTCGACATGGAGATACGCCGCTCGTCGCGCCGGGCAATCTCGCGCGACACCAAGAACGCCAGTGCCTCGCGCAGAGTCATCTTCGAGCGGGCGGCCTCATCCAGCAGGCTGTCGAGTTGATCGCGGATTGCCGTCAGCTTCAGGCGATCGAGCGTCGCGATGAGTAAATCATTATCCACGGTTGTCATCACCAGCCACCTCCAACCACAGCCTCGTATTCCGCAAGCGGTCGCAGCAGGGCTGCTGGCGTCGTCTCGACTGGAGCGGAACGAACCAACCCTTCGATACCCGCAACGCCGACAAAGTGGGCCCGGTCCACGATCCGTTGTCGCCGTCCCTGGCAGAGAGCATGATCAGCTACGACATGGCCGGCGTGGCGGACGATGACACGACCCGCCAGCACAACGACCTGGACGCTTTCGCCGATGAGACGCCAGGGTACGGAATAACTGTTCGTGTCGAGATCGATGGCGCAGTCCGCCTGCACCTTGCGCACGAGATCGCGCAGCTGTCCAAACGGTGCACGGCCTGACAGCGGCGAAGGGCATCGGCCTCGCCAGCGAAGCGCTCAATTGGAGGTTCACCAGTCGTGCCGTGGTCGCGCTGATCGGCGACCTCACGTATCCAACGATCCAAATGTGCCTCGAACGAGGCCCAGCTCTCAAACCGGCGACCTGCGATGGCGTTCTTCTTGACGTAGCCGACCCCGCGCTCGTCCTTTCCCTTTGTCCGGGCCCGGTATGGAGCGCAAGCGCGTGGCACGAAGCCCCAGTAACGCGCGAATGCCCATAGCCGTGCATTGAAGCGAACCTCCCGACTAACCGCGTCGTGATGCTCGACAAGCGCCTTCGCATTATCCAGTAGAACCTCACTGGGAACGCCGCCGAACCGAAGAAACGCGCCTTCCATGCCCTCGAACCAGTCGGTCTGTCCCTCTCGCAGTGAGGCACGTATATGGATGCGTCGGGAATAGCTCAGCGTGGCGACAAAGACGTTTACCCGGATTCGTTCGTCGCCAATCCAGACACGCGTCTGCCCAAAGTCGATCTGTAATTGACGGCCTGGCGGTGTCTCGAACCGGACTGTTGCCCGCTTCTGCGCTTTGAGTTCGCGCCGCCATTCCCGGACCCGAAGCTCTACCGAGCGCAAACCGATGGTAATTCCATGCTCGCTGGCCAACTCCTGCCGGATCACATCGGCATTGCCGTCATGCCGGAAGAAGCGTTCGCGGAGCCAATCATCCAAGCCATCGAAAGCACTGCGGCGAACCGGCTTTTTGAATGGCGCTGCTCCGCCCTCCCGCAGATATCGGCGGACAGTGTTGCGAGCGCAGCCAAACTCTTTCGATAAACGCTTGGCACCCCAGCCAAGCTCGTGCAGCCGCAACATTGCCACCACCTCATCTGCCTGAAGCATATCTTCGCCCTGCATCGTTCGCGACAAAGCAGGATGCGCTGAAATCAAGCTCGTCATCCATCTCTCCTCGTTGTGAAACGAGGGGGCAGTTCTTCATTTCGTTAGGGGGTCAGTTTCTCATTTCGCCTGACAGGTTCGTCAGAATTCCTGTCGACGCTGCCTGAGGAGCGCCAACAGGTTCTTTTTTTCAAAACCGCTTCCACGGAGCCACGCCCTTGTATTCCGCCAGGATCAGCAGCAAGCGCTCCAGCTCTTTCCGCTTGACCTCGTGCGGGAGAGGCTCTCCCTCTACGAAATTCAAAGCCTGCTCGACCAAATCCACAGCCCGATCGTTGTCGCCGCTCTCATAGTAGTAAGGGGCAATCGTCTCGTAAGACTCAGCGCGTGAGAGAGCATCCTGCTGCGGATACAGTCTCAGGATTCGTTCGGAGATCTCCTTGCCCATCGAAAAGCGTTCCGCAGGTGGAACGCCCGAGTAATCATAGGGACCGAAGAGTTCTTGCATCGCCGCGAGAAGCCAATCTTCAGCGTTTCGTTCAATTGCATCGCGAGCAAATTGGGCTAACGCCATCCAGCCCGCATCCATGTCGCGCATTCCTCCGATCGATGTCCCGACATGCCATTTGCGCAAGGAGAGGCTGTCCGGGATCAGGTTGGTGCCCTCTTCACTGGCCGAGAGCGCCGTCTCCCAATCCTCAATCTCTGCAGCCGCCCGAATTCGATCACGAAACGGGTGGCCGATAAAGGCGATGCTGCCGTCTCGGTCGACAATAAACGCCCGTGGATATCGGAAAGACAGACTGGCATCCATCCAATGCTTATCCATTTCGCCTGAGTAGTCGAACGCGATCCGAATGTTCGAATGCGGGAGCCATTTGGTTACCCAATGGCGCACCCGAGCTCTAGCCTTGTCAGCCGTTGCAGCTTTTTCATCTGCTGCAACTCCGATGACATCAACTCCGATGTCGCTGTAATTCTCCTGCAGCTGGGCCAGGCGGGCCAGCGCCGGCCCGCAACCTTCGCAGGTAGTCGAAAAGAAATCGAGGATGTATATCTTCCCGAGCTGGAAGTTGGAAAGCGGATCGCCGCGCAGCCAGCGCTGCACTTTGATCGACGGGGCCGGAGAGCCGCTATTTAAGCCAGAGGCCATGTCTTGTTCTCCACAGTGTTCGTGCGCCAGGAACGCGGAATCCTTGAAGTGCAAGGCCCTGAGTCAGATAGAGCGATGTAGTGGTTCTTGCGGGCAGGCAGCTACTGAGAATGATCTGTAGTTTCTCACCCTCGCGCCTGCGCGGGCAAAACTTCAGAGCCTCTTTCGGACGGGCCGAAGCGTGATAAGGACGGAGTTCGTTGATCTGTCGAAGCGTATAGGAGCGTCTTGCTGCGGTCCCTCGCTCCGGTGTTGGCCCCGGCCCATCGTTTGACAACAGCCGCAGATAACTGCCCGACCACGCCGAGAATCTCGGCGACCTCGCCCAAGGAGTACGAGCGCAAGGTCATGTCGTCTGGAAATGAAAATTTGGGAGCTGCGCCCCGCGCGCTTAGGCGATCCGAGATTTTTTTGCCATGGCGCTGGATGCACTCCGACGTATCCGTTGGAGAGCGTTTATTCTTATAATGCGGCATAAATAGCATCGTAACGGATTTCCTAGTGTGTGACGTATCTATCCCGTCGGGGATTAAATCAATTTGCTGTGCCAGTCAACAGTCAACAAGCACTTTGCCGCCCCAACAAACTTACGGGCTCCACCGGAGCAGGCCCTTCGACGGCGGGGGTGGTCGAGATCCTGCGGGCCACACGGGAGGAACCACCCGGGAAGCCGCAGCCACGGCCTTGATAGCGTGATTCACTCACTGCCACGATACAGGCTGAGGAACTGATGACCGAAGGATTGGCGGCTGGCATTGCCCCGGCCCGGCCCCAAGGCCCTCAGGAGCGTTTTTGATAGCTCGTGCCAATGCCTCGTCAGCTCCTCGAAACGCTCTCCTGGAGGCTCTGAGCCTGTCAAAAATCTTCTCAAAAATTTGAAAATCCCTGTTTTGAAATTTTAGAAATATGTTTTGAAAAGTGTTCTGAAATGTTTTGTGGTGTTCTGTTTCTATAAATAGGTGCGACCAAGTCTGCGGCAAAGTGCGACCAAGTCTGCGGTAAAGTGCGACCAAGTCTGCGGAGATCAAGGCAAAGCGCGACCAAGTCTGCGGAGGGGCGCGACCAAGTCTGCGGAGCGCCCGGTGCAACCTATTGAATCTAAAGGATTCATATAGGGGCAAAGCGCGAACAAGTCTGCGGAGCTAAGTAGGCGCACCGCCTACACTTTTTTCAGCGAGATGCGGTTTCCAGCACGTCAGGGTCGGCCGGCTGCAAAATGAAGCCGCTTTCAGTGAGCCTAAGCGGGGTATTCAGCAACACTTCCTTGATGTGTGTACTCTCCGGGCCGATCTTCACGACAGGAGGACGAGCCGTGGCAGATTATAGAAACGCTTTTGTCGGAATCGATGTTGCCAAGCTGAAGAATGCGATTGCTGAATCTGGCCGGAACGGAGAGAGAGGTTGAGGCATCGGATGCCAGTATGCGCCGCATTATCCAGCGTATAGCCGCAAAGTTTGATCACGTGCATTTCTGCTACGAGGCCGGCCCCACGGGTTACGGCCTCCACCAGCTCATCAAGTCGCTGGGCCATGACTGCCTGGTTGTCGCTCCGTCGCTGATCCCGAGAAAGCCTGGCGACCGCGTCAGGACGAACCGTCGAGACTTGCTTGCGCGCGCCCGGCTATTGAGGGCCGGCGAGCGCACGACGGTCTGGGCCTTCATGCTCAAGCACGGGCGCGTCTAGCCGCCTCGATCACTGTCGCACGCCGTCTGTGCTTGTGCAGGTCGCTACCCACCCTTGATGGAATCTCAAGCGAGTAGGGCAGACGTTATTGAGGGCCATTGTTCCAAAAGCTGACGAAATGCCTGCTCCGATGGAGCCCGTAAGTTTGCTGGCGTGGCAAAGTGCTTGTTGACCGTTGACTGGCACAGGAAATGTATGTAGACGGCATAAACACGTCACGCTTCAGAAAAACTGTCACGAGGTCTTCTATGTTACATTATATGACGCTCCTATCCGCCTCGGTGGCCTGTGCGCTCATCGAGGCGGGCGTGGCGGTGATCGATGTGGCCGGTGCCGGCGGCACCAGTTGGGCCGCGGTGGAGGGCGAGCGCGCCCGCGATGACGCCGACCGTGCAGTGGCGATGGCGTTCGCCGACTGGGGGATCCCGACCCCGGCCAGCGTGCAGGCGGTACGTCGGGTGCTGCCAACGGTGGAGCTGATCGCGTCGGGCGGGATCCGCGATGGCGTGGACGTGGCCAGGGCCATCCGTCTGGGCGCGGACATCGCCGGGCAGGCGGCCGGCGTGCTGGGCGCGGCAACGGTGTCCACCGAGGCGGTTGTTGGGCATTTCCAGATCGTCATCCGCCAGTTGGCGGTCGCCTGCTTCTGCACCGGCTCGGCTGATCTGGCGGCGTTGCGTCAGGCGCGCTTGTTGCCCTCGACATGTCTGCAATCCCATGCCTGATACATCGATCGTCAAGGACGCCGATCTTAGAAAACGGCTTCGCGACGCAAGCCGTTTCAAGCTCCCTGCTGTTCGCGAAGTCGAAGTCCGCCAGATCATCGCCGAGCAGGTGGCCCGCAACGCGGAAAGTACAGCGCGCGAGGTCGAACTGAGCGCCATGCCGCGCGAGAAACGGCGCCGTGCCCTGACCCATGACCATTTTCTACAAGAACATCCGCGACCTGCGGATATTCGCCACCTTCATAGCGTGCTTGCGATCTGTGGCTTGCCTTATAAGCGCCCACCGATCGACCTGCGCGACTTTAGGCGCAAGCAGGGCAACATGGGGATCATGGTGCAGGCGGGGACTAGCCTGGGTCCTGATGGGGCATGGCTTGAGCATACCCTGCCATTCGGCCCCAAGGCCCGATTGATCCTGATCCACCTATGCTCCGAAGCCATCCGCCAGAAATCGCCGACGGTCGAAATCGCCGACACTTTCACGGCCTTCGTACGCGAAATGGGCCTCTCCGACAGTGGGGGAAAAAAAGGGCCGTTGACTGCGTGCAAGGAGCAGCTGAATGCCCTGGCCCATTGCTCCATACGCATCAGCTCAACCGAGCCCAACAAGATGAAGGCCAATCAGTTTTTCCTGATCGAGGACATCGATATGTGGCTATCGACAGATAGCCACCCGGAATCCCGCTGGCGGTCTACAGTCACGTTTAGCAGCGTGATGTTCGAGAACCTGAAGGTCCATGCTCTGCCGGTCAACCTGCACGTTGCGAGTGCCTTACAAGGCAGCGCGCGCAAACTGGATATATACTTCTGGCTTGGCTGGCGAATGTACAACATCAGCGCCCCACTTACAATTAGTTGGGGTCCGCTCACGGAGCAGTTTGGATCGGGGTTCAGCCGTCAGCGCGATTTCAAGGCCAAGTTCATCGAAGAGACTACACACATCAAGGAACTGTTGCCGGAGGCCCCGTTTAAGCTCACTGAAAGCGGCATCATTTTGCAGCCGGCCGACCTTGGGGCGCTGAGACTTCCTCTGATGCGCAAATCGCTCAAAAAAGTGTAGGCGGCACGTATACTTAGCTCCGTCGACTTGGTCGCGCTATGCCCCCAATATCAATCTTTGAGACCTCCTGGAGTTTGGTGCAGACCACGAACTCCGTTGTCGAACCTGCCCCGGGCGAAACCTCAGATTTCCGTCAACACATCCAAACGGAGAAGAGGCTCGCCGCCCTGGAGTTCAATCTTGATGTCTTTGTCGGCAGGCCGTCGAGCCAGCGGACGACGGCCAGCAGCGTTGTTGCGTCCCGGTCGTGTCCGCGCGCGCATCTTCGCTGACTCGGCTGACCTGACAGTACAGGAAATATCGCAACGCAGCGTCGACGAGGACGACATAGTTGAGATCCGACGGAGCATCAAACCGCTTTACCCATCGATAGCCGAACGCGTTATAGGCGAGGTCGCCCTGCCTTTCGAATGCGTGACCATTCGTCCTGAGGAAGGCTTGATCGGCCGCCGTGAGATTGTCGCGGAGATAGCGTTCGAGGAACGACTCGTCCGAACGAAAGAAGCCTGCGGCGGCGCCGCAGCAGTCTTTCGATCATTGCCCGACGAAGCTCATCCGCCTCCCATGGATCTTCTGACGGTAGAGCGTATGCCGGAATTCCACGGCTGGATCGAAACTGTCGAGCGCCACGCTTCCGCCGGTAGCGGCGACTGCCACCCTGGGATGAAGATAGGAGAAGCGCGCGATCGCTTCGTCGAGGTAGGGCCAAAAAATAGGCGCGATGTCTAGGTCACGAACTCCGTCCGAGGAAGCAACCAGGAGGGGCTAGTATTGTCGGGTCGCGAGGATTCCACTTGATAAATAGAAATCTTTCCGGCCTTAAAAGGAGAGCTCACGCTAATCGAAGGCATCGACGCCCCTTGCACCTTTATCAAGGCGCCGTAAGCACTTCCCATTGGACACTGTGCTCCTGAGGGAAGGGCACGACAATGTGATACCCTCGACAGACGAAACATCCGTCACTCGATCCCGACTAGTACCACGCCACAGAGATTATGACGGTTTGTCTTATCGTAGAATTGGCAGGGCTTCTGGTGGGATGAGAAGTTGGATGCTGCGTGCGGCGCCTGGCACGCGAGATATAAAACCCGCCTTCTCGAGGGTCAGCACCATCTGGTGAACAGACGGAGCCGTAACGCCGAAGTGGCGACGCATGTCGGCTTCGGCCGGAGGCTGTTTGAAGATGCGGCTGTAGGCGTAGATGAAGGCCAGGTACTGGCCTTGGATCTGCGTAAGGCCCCGTCTTGCCGTTGCGGCTTGCGGGTCAAGTGAGGGACTCATTTTGGGATTCATCTGCGTCTCCACGCTGAAGGAGGTGTCGATGAATATAAAGTTTCACATAGAGCTTAGCCAATCGGAACGTGACCAACTGGCCGCTTTGTTGAGCGGGGGGTGCCACAGGTCGCGCAAGATCAAGCGCGCCCAGATCCTGGTCGCAGCGAACGAAGGCTTCAGCGACGAGGTGATCGCGGCAACCTTGAACGTCAGCGGATCGACGATTTACCGGACCAAACGCCGGTTTGTGGAAGCCAATCTGGAAGGGGCGCTCAGCGAAGAACCGCGCCCGGGTGTTGAGCGCAAGCTATCGAGCAAGGAGGAGGCGCTGTTGGTAGCGACCGCCTGCTCAAAGCCGCCGCCCGGGCGAGCCCGCTGGACCCTGGAGCTTCTGGCAGATGAGATGGTCCGGCTCACCGATCATGACCAGTTGTCCTCGGAGACCGTGCGTCGCCGGCTGGCTGAGAACCATCTCAAGCCTTGGCGCAAAGACATGTGGTGCATCCCAAAGATCGATGGGGAATACGTCGCGCGCATGGAGGATGTTCTCGACCTCTACGCAGAAACGCCTGATCCACAAAGGCCCGTGGTCTGCTTCGACGAGAGCCCGACCCAACTCATCGGCGAAGTGCGCGAGCCCATTGCGGCCAAGCCTGGCCAGCTTGAACGCTACGATTGCGAGTATCGCCGAAACGGCACGGTCAATCTGTTTGTCTTCATGGACGCCCACCGGCCCTGGCGCAGGGTGAAGGTCACCGATCGGCGAACCAACCAAGACTTCGCCGAGTGCATGCGCGAACTGGTCGACGTCGATTATCCCGACGCGCCGATCATCCGCGTGGTGATGGACAACCTCTCCACTCATTCCGCCGGGGCGCTTTACGACGCATTTCCCGCCCCGCAAGCTCGAAGGGTGCTGAAGCGACTGGAGTTCCACCACACGCCCAAGCACGCCAGTTGGCTCAACATGGTCGAGATCGAGATCGGTGTCCTGCGTAGCCAATGCCTCGACCGTCGTATCGACAACAAAGACACCATAATCGCCGAAGTCGCAGCCTGGGAGCAGCAACGCAACGCCCACGGCGCAAAGATCCAATGGATGTTCACAACCGAAAATGCCCGCAAAAAGCTCCGTAAAGCTTACCCCGTCAAAGAGTCATAATCTCTGTGGCGTGGTACTAGCGACCAGAAGCTCTCGCCTTCTTCGGGGCGGAAATACCGCTTTCCCGTTCAAGCTTTTTGCGAGCGAGTTTACGGACGCGCCTGATACCCTCGGCCTTTTCACGGGCACGTTTTTCGGAGGGCTTTTCAAAACGCTCCCGAAGTCGGGCCTCCCGAAAAACGCCCTCGCGTTGCAACTTCTTTTTCAGAAAGCGAAGCGCTTGCTCAACGTTGTTGTCGCGTACCAGAACTTGCATTCTAAACTCCTAGGATCACTGACGCGCCTCATTAGATCCATGTGCACTTATGATCAAGGCTTGGAGGACAGTTTGCCTGAATCTCTGCCGCCCTGTTTTCATGGGCACGACCGCGAGTGGGCTGGTGTAAGCTCTGCCACCGATTGATGGGTCAGAAGTTCAGATCCTTTGAAGACCGATACGCTTTCGGTTTCCATAGCGTTCAAACTTCGATTTTTTGATGATGCCACTACCTTGACCGACCCGTAGATTCTACAATCCATTACCCAGGTTTCCTGACGGCTTACTGAAGATTGCGGGTTCGCGCCTGCGCTGTGGCGATGATCCATTGCTTTGTTCTCAGTTCCGGATTTTCATGCCGCATCACGTCGGTCACGACGGCGACGCTATCCGCCCCGTGAGCAAGGACGCCTTCGATCCGTTCGACATTCAACCCGCCGATGGCGACCAGAGGCAGGTCGCCGATGCGCGATTTCCATTCGCTCAGCCGCGTCAGCCCTTGCGGCGCCCATTTCATCGGCTTGAGGATCGTCGTGTAGACCGGGCCGAGTGCGATATAGTCAGGCCTTGCTGCCAGTGCGATTTCCAGCTCGCGTTCGTCATGCGTTGAGACGCCAAGCTTCAGGCCACTCGCTCGGATCGCGTCGAGGTCCGCTGTCGCAAGGTCCTCCTGGCCGAGATGGACGCAGTCGCAACCTTCCACGATCGCAAGCCGCCAGTGGTCGTTAACGATCAGTTGAGATTGATGTTTAGCGCAGACTGCTACTGCGCGACGGATCTCGGCGCGTAGTTCAGTCTCCGGACGATCCTTGATGCGCAACTGCACCAGCTTGACGCCAAGCGGTACCAGCCGGGCAATCCACTCGGCGCTGTCGACGATCAGGTAGAACGGATCGATCTTCATGTGAACACCGCCTTTCCGATCACCGGCGTGGAGGGGACGGCCATGTCGCGTGGCTCCATCAGACCGGCGTTAAAGGCTTGATTGCCGGCGGCGATTGCCGCGGCAAAGGCGGCTGCCATCGCTGCGGGATCGCCGGCGCCGGCAACGGCGGTGTTGAGCAGAACCGCATCGAAACCGAGCTCCATGACCGCAGTTGCGTGGGACGGCCGACCGATGCCGGCATCGACGATTAGCGACACGTCAGGGAAATGCGCCCGCATTGCTCTGAGCGCTGTCGGATTGAGCGGCCCGGCGGCACTGCCGATCGGTGCGCACCAAGGCATCAGCACCTTGCAGCCGGCCTCCAGCAGTCGTTCGGCCACGACCAGATCGTCGGTCGTGTACGGGAAGACTTCGAAACCTTCGCTGACGAGAATACGAGCCGCCTCGACGAGACCGAAGACATCCGGCTGTAGCGTATCATGGTTGCCGACGACCTCGAGCTTGATCCAGTCGGTGGCGAACAGCTCGCGCGCCATCCTTGCGGTCAGCACCGCTTCCGCGACGCTGTGGCAACCTGCAGTGTTGGGTAGGATACGGATGGCGAGCGCGCGGATCATCTCGAAGAAGGTGCCCCCACTGCGGCCGCCAGACATCTCACGACGAAGCGAGACGGTGACGATTTCCGTCGCCGATTGCCTGACAGCCTCGGAGAGGACGGCAGGAGAGGGGTATCGCGCTGTGCCGAGCAGCAGACGTGAGTTTATTTCGGCCCCATAAAGCGTCAGCATCCGTCAGCCTCCCTGCATCGGCGACAGGATTTCGATGCTGTCGTTGTCTTTGAGCGAGCGATCGAACCGGTCTTCGCGATGGACAAGCTCACCGTTGACGGCTGTCGCCAGCCAATTACCCTCGTATTCCATCAGGACTAAAAGCTCTGACAACGTCTCAGCCGCGACATCGTGTTCCTCGCCATTAACGATCAATTTCATGGGACATTCCTTCCCGTGGTATGTTGATTGAAGACAAGTTCAGCCGCCTCGGCCGCCATGGCTGGCGCGAGCAGAAAGCCGTGGCGGTGGAGGCCGTTGAGCGAGATCACCTTTCCCTGATGGCTTGCGCGCGGAAGATTGTCCGGAAAGGCTGGGCGGATTCCAACACCCGTTTCGATGATGGTTGCATCGGCAAAGGCCGGAGATAGCGTGTATGCGGCGTTGAGCAATTCCATCAGTGAACGGGCGACTATCGGCCCGTCGAAATCCGTCTCGATCATTGTCGCGCCGACCATGAACAGACCGTCTCCACGCGGGACGATGTAGACCGGGATACGCGGATGGAGCAAGCGGACCGGCCGGGAGAGGTTCACGTCGGAGCTTCTAAGGTAAAGCATTTCGCCGCGGACGCCGCGTAACTCCTCGGCCTTGCCGATCTGCGCTGCGCCCGTGCAATCGACGACCCTGTCGAAGCTCTCGCGCGGGCTCTCGCCCATGAAGGTGACCCCCTGAACCGTCAGCTTGGTGCGCAGCAGAGTCAAAACTCGCCGGGGATCGAGATGGGCTTCGCGGCGAAAGAACAGCCCGTGCCGGAACCGCCCGGCAAGAGAGGGTTCCAGCGCCGCGATCGCCGGCTCTTCCAGCCATTCATAACCCGTCGTGCGGCAGGCAAAGCGTCTCAGTTCACCAAGATCGCGGGCCGAGGCGACCACGAGCGTTCCGTTTCGTCGCACCTCTCCCGGCACCATTGCCTCCCATTTGTCGGCGGCGGTGAGACCCCGCATGAGTACCGCGTCATCAGCACTCTCCCGCTCGCACCAGGGCGCCAACATTCCGCCCGCGAGCCACGAAGCAGCACGCAGGAAACCGTCATATGGATCGAGCACAGTGACCTCGGCATCTCGAGCGCGCAGTTCATGCGCCACCGTCAGGCCGGCAACGCCGGCCCCTTTGACAAGCACACGCATCTCATTCGCCCGAATGTTGCAGGGTTTGAACTGGCATATAGAGGTCGCCGCCCTCGCGATAACGCGCTGCCATCGCATCCAGACCTTCCTTCTGTGCTTCGGCGCGGATATCGTGCGAGATGCGCATGGAGCAGAATTTTGGGCCGCACATGGAGCAGAAATGCGCCACCTTATGGGCTTCCTTCGGCAACGTCTCGTCGTGGAAGCTGCGGGCGGTTTCGGGGTCCAGCGAGAGGTTGAACTGATCCTCCCAGCGGAATTCGAAACGGGCACGCGAGAGCGCGTCGTCGCGCAGCTGTGCTGCCGGATGCCCCTTGGCGAGATCGGCGGCGTGGGCCGCGATCTTATAGGTGATAACGCCGGTCTTGACGTCGTTGCGATCCGGAAGACCGAGATGCTCCTTCGGCGTGACGTAGCAGAGCATCGCGGTGCCGAACCAGCCGATCATGGCAGCGCCGATCCCAGAGGTGATGTGATCGTAGCCCGGCGCGATATCAGTCGTCAGCGGCCCAAGCGTATAGAAAGGCGCCTCGCCGCAGACCTTCAGCTGCTTGTCCATGTTCTCCTTGATCTTGTGCATCGGCACATGGCCGGGGCCTTCGATCATCACCTGGCAGTCTTTCGCCCAGGCGATCTTGGTCAGCTCTCCCAGTGTTTCCAGTTCGGCGAACTGCGCCGCATCGTTTGCGTCAGCGATCGAGCCGGGGCGCAGGCCGTCACCGAGCGAGAAGGAGACGTCGTAGGCACGGCAGATGTCGCAGATCTCCTGGAAATGCTCGTAAAGGAAGCTTTCGCGATGATGATGGAGACACCACTTGGCCATGATCGAACCGCCGCGCGAGACGATGCCCGTCACACGGTTGACAGTGAGCGGGATGTAGTGAAGCCGCACGCCGGCATGGATGGTGAAATAGTCGACGCCCTGTTCGGCCTGTTCGATCAGCGTGTCACGATAGAGCTCCCAGGTCAGGTTCTCGGCAATGCCCTCGACCTTCTCCAGCGCCTGATACAGCGGCACGGTACCGATCGGCACGGGCGAGTTTCGGATGATCCATTCGCGGATGTTGTGGATGTTGCGGCCGGTGGAGAGATCCATGACCGTGTCAGCGCCCCAGCGGGCGGCCCAGACCATTTTTTCAACCTCTTCCGTCATCGACGAGGTGACGGCCGAGTTGCCGATATTGGCGTTGATCTTCACCAGGAAGTTCCGGCCGATGATCATCGGTTCTGCTTCCGGATGGTTGATGTTGGCGGGGATGATCGCCCGGCCTGCGGCCACTTCCTGGCGGACGAATTCCGCCGTCACATGGTCGGGAACGTGGGCGCCGAAGCTCTCGCCGTCGCGGACTATGGCGTCCGCCTGCGCCTTGCGGCCGAGGTTTTCGCGGATGGCGATGAACTCCATTTCCGGCGTGATGATACCGGCGCGCGCATAGGCGAACTGGGTGACGGCCTTGCCGTCCTTTGCGCGCAGCGGCTGGCGTAGCGTGGGGAATTCGGGCGTCAGCCTTTCGCCGCTTGCAAAGCCGTTGTCTTCGGGACGGACATGGCGGCCCTGATATGCCTCGACGTCGCCGCGGGCGAGAACCCAGTCGCGTCGCAGTGAGGGCAGCCCCTGTTCGATACGGATCTCGGCGCCGTCGATCGTATAGGGGCCGGAGGAGTCGTAGACGACAACGGGCGGCTCGCCCGATGTCGGATGCAGGCTGATTTCGCGCATCGGCACGCAAATGTCGGGATGGATGTCCCCGCGAATGTAGATCTTCCTGGATGCCGGCAAGGGGCCGGTGGTGACGGTTGGGGTGGCGGCGATACTCATGGTTTGAGGCTCCAAGTTTTCGATTGGAGACCCAGTCCTCAGCCGGAATGATGAAAAGACGCCGGCATGGATTCCACACGTGAATCCACTGCCTTCGAGCGCTTGCACCGTCCCTACGCCAGTATGAACTGGATCAGGTTCAACGGGTCACTGCGCGCGATAGCAGTATCTCAGCCCCTTGCCGGGACCCCCCTGGTGAATGCAAAAAAGGGTAGAGGCTTGCCGAGGGGACTGTCAAGCGACAATCTGCCATGGCTTGGGATCCGGGTTACACTTAGGCTATCGTGCGTGGTCGCCGCGCTCAACGAATCCACAAGGGCAATCGCCCGACCGACACGCATCCGCAAGACAGACGCCTTTGTCGCATGCAGTGGCTGTCGATTTTTATTCCGAGCAGTTTAGCAAGTGTACCGAAATACCGAAGCGCTATTGAGAAAGCAGGTGCGGAACTGGAAAGTCTAATACTTTGTCCGTGTAGCTTTCGACCAAGGCGCTAAACGGCGTGCCGTCTCGAAGTTTCAGTACGGCACGATGTTCGAGCAGGAACGGCGGCAGGCTAAGGGAACTTGTTTCATGCGCTGTTAAGCCGTCCATATCCCAGCCTTCGGATAGAGGGGACCAGAGCAACGTGGCAGACAGGTTTGTGCGAGTGAAATTAAGAGCCTGAACGGCTCTGCCAAACGCGATATCGCTGGTATTCAACGCCTGATTCATTTCTGCAGTTAATTTTGCAGGTACATACCAGTTGTCGGCCTCGGACAAGACGCGGTCGCCGCAGACCAGGCGGACGCGGCGATAAGCGATCAGCTCACCGGGGCCGACGGTCAGAAGTTCACGGATGTGCTCATCGGCTGGTTTGCCTTGCCCGCCCACACGCTGAGCTACGATCTTGGAACCTTCAGGTGCGAGCTTGTGCGCGGCGCACCAGCGGTCAAGCGTCAACGTAGCGCTGGCGTTACTCAGGAGATTGGCATTCAAGGTCTGGAGGACAGCAAGCGCTTCCACTCGAGATGCCGGCGTGTTCAGCCACTGAGACCCTAGAGACGGTTCTTGCGCAATTGCGATCTGGGTGCCCAGCACGATGGTGGTCGCTGCAAGTGCGGCGATGCGAATGCGTTTCGAAGAACAAAATGACACGGAGAACGAATCCTTTCTGCAGCAAATTTGATGGGCGAACCCTGCGCGTCAAATTTCCTTGATTGGCAGGCGAGCGCGCGTTGTCAGCGTATTTGATAGCGGCAGCAAGATTTGAGATGCGCCTTGCGTGAACCGTATAACGGTCAGGTTTCCAAAGACTTTCTTACCATCTTTCGATGTTCCTGCCGTGCTGGTTCACACCTGATTGAAGCCTGTGTGCCCGAGGCGTCCTTTGGCTTGCCTCGCATCGATGTCGTCCTTGATATCCTCCATCCGCTCGCCGACCTGATTTGCAAGCGTTCGCGACTGAGCCGGCGCTTCCATCCTGAAATATGGAAACCCGATAGACGTGGATTTCAAAGGAGGAACGTGGCGGCCGGTCCAAATTCTCCCAATTATATACCGTAACTTTCACTTAACGGTTTAGCGCCTTTGTCGTCCTCTCGCTCGTTGCGGGATGTTCATACAGCTGGATCGGATAAAATAGGTAGCAACCGAAAGCAAAATCCAGGAGCCATTGTTCGAAAAAGGTCTTCTTCGTCGACACGGAGCCCTCCTGCCGGTCGAGTGACAATTGTAGACCAGGCAGCGACACGCCGTCGATGGTTGCCAACCGCAGATGCGAGTAGCCAAGGCGCTTGTCTGATTTCTTTTGGTGATCCATGTCATCGCGCTCCTTGTGCAAACCTTCCGGAGGATGATGTCGCCGGCTAGATTTCAGCATTCATAGGGTAAGAATTTTCCTGTTGCACCATCATCACTCCTCGTAACAGGACAGTTGATGAAAACGACAAACAACGCAACAGTTAGTTGGATATATTTTATAGTATATCGGTTTCAGTTTGGCGGACAATTATTGAATATTATGAGAAACAAGTCCGTTACATCATATATTATTGTATATATAATTACATAAATCGCGCTTTGTGGCATTGGTGGCCCGGATGAAATGGCAGGGCTCTAACGGTTACGCTGGTCGAAACGGCAATCGGGCGACACAAGTTCATCATCGGGCGGCGTCTGCGGGGGAGGTCGCGGCATGGTCAGCAGACCGAAGTCGCCATCGGCTGCGCCGTCTCAACCGCATGCTTGACTGCGCACGCCCGAAATACATCTCCGGCAAGGCGGCCACGGCATGATCAGCCGTTTCAAAGATCCCCATCCGTTCAATTCCAGATCTGTGCACCAACGCCCGCGACCGTCGCCGATCGCATTTGTAGAGTGTGCTCTCTCAATGCATCACTTCTTCTCGGAGCTTAACGCGGCCGCAGAGAGGAACGCGCGGAAGTCGACCGTCGATTCAAGGAGTCGGACGCTGACGCTGACAGGGTCCCCATGGCAGGAGTACGGCCGTCACATTCGGTTGAGAATTCGGGCCATGATCGTTTTTACCCCTCGTGTATTTGCACAATCTATTGCCAGCGATTGGACACGGTCATGAAATAAAATTGCATCGACAAGTGCAGATGACATGTCGACGCCAACGACATCTCCGGAGAGGTCTGCGCCGGAGCCGGGAGGTCTGCGAGGGTGAGTGTAGAGTTGCCGCCTCGACCGGCCCAGTTCAGCGACTGCCCGGTCCATTGCGGCGGCGCCGCTCTTGTTAATCTCTCCTGCATCGGGTTCGATATCCCTGAAAATATCCGGGGACTGATGGGGTTCTCTCATTCACCGCGACGATTCTTTCAAGAATGAGAGGATTTACAAACAACGATGCATGGACCGCAAAACGAAATAGATAGAAGCTTGCCAAAACTGCGTCACGTTGCCTCGCGATCACGCGAAAGCTGACGAAGAGATTGGACAATATGGCATGTGTCGGCTTTGCATCATTGTGGTGTCTTTGGTGAAAGACGCTCGGCATTGGCGCTGTTGAAGACTGCGGACTTAAATCATCAAATTAGGCACCAAAAAAATTGGGGGTTCGCGCGAGCCAACGTACCGGCGAAGGAGGGGCTAGTCGTCAGCATCGAGATTGTCTTGATATCTTATGGTGATGTCCGGCCCTTATCTGGCAGCCCTGGTAATTGTTTTCGGCCAGTGTGCTGGAAACCCGGCGTGAGGAGGGTGCAGCCGGGCACCGCTTTGTGGAGGAAGTGAAAATGAAAAAGTTTATCCTGGGCACTGCGATGGCGCTCGTCATGTCGACGGCGGCTCACGCGGAAACGGTCGGCGTCTCGATGGCGAAGTTCGACGACAATTTCCTGACGGTTCTGCGCAACGGCATGACCGATTATGCAAAGACACTGAGCGGCGTGACGCTGCAGGTCGAAGACGCACAGAACGACGTTTCCAAGCAGCAGAGCCAGATCCAGAATTTCATCGCCTCCAAGGTCGATGCAATCATCGTCAACCCTGTCGATACCGATGCGACCACGGCGATGTCGAAGCTCGCAGCCGATGCCGGCATACCGCTGGTTTACGTCAACCGTCAGCCGGTCAACGTCGACACGCTGCCGGACAAGCAGGCCTTCGTCGCTTCCAACGAGCTGGAATCCGGCACGCTGGAAACCAAGGAAATCTGCCGTATTCTCGGCGGCAAGGGCAAAGCTGTCGTCATCATGGGCGAACTCTCCAACCAGGCTGCGCGCATGCGGACCCAGGACGTCCATGACGTCATCAAGACCGATGAGTGCAAAGGCATCGAGATCGTTGAAGAGCAGACGGCCAACTGGGATCGTACCCAGGGTGCCGACCTGATGACCAACTGGCTCTCCAGCGGCATCGAGTTCGACGCCGTCATCTCCAACAACGACGAAATGGCGATCGGCGCCATCCAGGCGCTGAAGGCAGCCGGCAAGGACATGAGCAAGGTCGTCGTCGGCGGCGTCGACGCCACGCAGGACGCGCTTGCCGCCATGCAGGCGGGCGATCTCGACGTTACCGTGTTCCAGGATGCCGCCGGCCAGGGCAAGGGCTCGCTTGATGCAGCGCTCAAGCTCGCCAAGGGCGAAAAGATCGAAAAGAAGGTCTACATTCCCTTCCAGCTCGTGACGCCTGCCAACGTCAAGGACTTCGTCACCAAGAACTGAGGCGAACGCCACACAGGATGCGGGCTTTGCCCGTATCCTCTTTTCGGGCGCTCGAAGTTCCTCAAATCCTTAAAGATGAAGGACCCTTGAGTTCTCAGGCTGCTGCGCTTGATCCCCATGCGCCGTTCTCAGGCGATCTCTTCAAGACGACGGCCGATCAACAGCGCCCGGCAGGGTTCTCACAGGCTCTGGCCGAATCTGCGGGCCATGAGCTTATCACGCCGAGGCAACTCTCGAATTGTTTGTCCATCGTTCTCCGCTTGGGAATGATCGGTGCATCACGCCCTACGAGCTTCCCGACCGGGGCGAACGCTCCTGCCAGATCGGAAGCTGCTTGTCGGCCCTTCATCGCGTCAGACCTGTACTCCGCCGCAGAAATTGATAGAAAGAGCGCCCGCGGAATTCGAAGAAACTGTCCGTTGCCGGACGCGGTCGGCAGCGGTGGAACGAGAAAACGGATGCACGTTTTCCGGCCGCCAAAAGGAGCCTTAATCGACATGAACATGGTCTCGAAGATTGCGAAATCCCCAGTTGCCCCGTCCGTTGGTGCTCTGCTTGCAGAAGCTCGCCTGGCTCGCGGCTATTCGCTGGACGACGTCGCAGAAACCACTGGTCTGACTGTGGCAGAGGTGACAGCTCTGGAGAACGACGTGGATTTCGACGCGTCGAGGATTCGAAGGACCGCATCCGCTCTAGGGATTTTAGAAAAGATATGAGATGTGCCGCGCAGACATCGTTGAACAGCTTTTTCCACGGCTCTACCTCCTCAAGGAAGGTGGGTGCAGCAACTCACGGGTCGCGCTTCAATGGGGATGCCGTTCGACTCGGGCACAGTTTTGAAGGGTAGGGCAGGGAACCTCGGCTGTGATGTTCGACAACCAGCTGACTCTTCAAGGGGAATGGCGGCGGCTGGCGCAGTTCTTCCGCTCGCAAATTCGGCATCATCGCGTGCAGCTCGATTCCAAGGTTCAGCAGTCTCTTGGGAAACTTCGTGGGAATCCGCTGTATGATCTTGTTGGGTGTTTTGCATCGGTTTGACGCCCATCTGAAAACTCAACACGCGGTTCACCCGGGTGGCTTGTCCAATAGACGCTAGACGATCAACCGGAAGGACAAATAAAACATGCAACTGAGCCCCCCGCCCCCCGTCGATTCCGCGCTCAACGCTATTGGCAATACACCGGTCATACGCCTGCGTCGCGTCGTACCGGACGGGAGCGCTCAAGTCTATGTGAAGCTCGAGTATTTCAACCCGACAGGCTCGTATAAAGACCGCATGGCAAAATCCATCATCGAAGAGGCTGAGCGCCGCGGAGATTTGCAGCCAGGAATGACAGTAGTCGAGGCGAGTGGGGGAAGCACGGGGTCCTCGCTCGCCTTCGTTTGCGCAGTGAAAGGCTATCATTTCATTGTGGCTTCTTCCAACGCCTTTGCCATGGAGAAGTTGCGTACCATGCGCAGCTTTGGCGCAACCGTTGATCTGATCCATAGCCCGTCCGGCGAAATCTCGGCCGATCTGATTCCGTCTATGATCCGGCACGCCCAGGAGGTCTCCGCCCGATCGGACTGCTATTATTCGGACCAGTTTAACAACCGTGACGCCTTAATTGGCTACGAAGAAATCGGTCACGAGTTGGTCACACAATTTCCAGACGGTATCGACGCCTTCTGTGGCGCGGTCGGTGTGGCCGGAATGACAATGGGCGTGGCAAGGATTCTAAAATCGCGCTCAGCGACGGTTCGGATCGTGGTTCTGGAGCCGGCCTCTTCACCCGTCATATCGAAAGGTTGGGCCGGAACCCACCACGTCGAGGGCATAGGGGTAGGCTTCGTTCCGCCTTTGCTCGATCAACATCTGTATGACGAAACGCGCAGCATTCCGGAAGAGGAAGCACGCGCTATGTGTCACCGATTGGCACGGGAGGAAGGATTGCTGGTCGGTACGTCCACGGGCCTCAACGTCACTGCGGCGATTTGTCTGGCCAAGGAGTTGGGGCCGGGTAGGACGGTCGTCACGGTCGCGAGCGACACCGGTCTAAAGTACATGAACGGGAAGCTTTTTGCGGATACCTGAAAGCGGCAGAGCGATCGCCAGGGTGACGCTGGACCTTCGGTTGAATTGGAGCCTGCGTAACCAACGGTTGGCCCTGGCCCCTAGGCAAACGCGCCCCTCGTTGTATCGGTACGCAGTTTTTTGGAGCATCCTGTCAACGGGGCAGGGAAGGTTCATGATCGTGCCCACGAGCAAATCTCACATTCCGCCCAGGCTCTGCCACGACGATCGTCAATCTAAACGGCGTCGAAGACCAAGCCTGGCTTGCCCACCTTCTCGCCTGCGTTGCAGATGTGTTCCTCAGAAAGTTGATCAGCTGCTTCGGTCGAATTGGTAATCGACTGCATTGAACTCTTAGGCGGCATAGTTTGCGGCCCTGACGACGGCTTACGGTCTAACATTGTCGCATGAGTGATTTTTGCTCCGACCCCGACGCAGGAGCCACCCTGTGAGTTGCCGCGACACTCGAACGTCGTCAATCTGCCTTATGCCAGTTAAGGAAATCTCATTTGTTCGCGCCCCGTCTTAGACAAGGAACACCTAAGACATCATGATGATAGGCAAAGGAGACCGCTAAAATGACTATTGTGTCGCGAGACAAGTTCGAAATGCTGTCGAACATGACGCCCTCGGTCGAAGACGGCGAGTATGTGTTCTGCTCGATACCCAATGAAGGGAGCAAAGTCCACAATCTGAGTCCGATTGGGACATTTCACGAAAGAGAAGGTTTGACAGTCATCCTTGAGAAAGGAGAGGCGCACGAAGCGGGGTTCGAAACTTCACTTGCGATGCGCCAGATCACCCTCAATGTGAATTCTGCGCTCGATAGCGTCGGCCTTACGGCGGGCGTCGCCGCCTCTCTCGCAGAAGCTGGCATACCGTGCAACATGGTGGCAGCATATCACCACGACCACATCTTTGTTCCGGCGGGCCTAGCTGATCGAGCATTGCATCTGTTGGAAACGCTGCAACGCGAGTCCGCGCGGGCGATGCGCAATGTTGACGAACGGTAATCCCCCGCACATAGCCGGCGAAGCCTTGCTAACTTCGCGGGCAAGCGGCAGCACGAGCAGACCTGGCGTTGGTTCGCGATTCGGGTAGACCTTGATATCAGCGCCCAGTTTGACATGGCGCAAAGCTCCGATGATCGCCGTCAATGCATCCAGATTCCCCGTATCCCAGCGAAAGCTTCATTCCGGTTGGCAGCAGCGCGCCGATTTCGGAAGAAACTGACAGATGGACCGTCTTCCCTCCTGATGCCGGTTGTGGGATGTGCGCGAAACGCGAGCGATCCGGTCGGATCAAACATGATTTTTGCTCCAATGGTTCGTTAGAATTCCTGTCGACGCTGCCTGAGCAGCGCCAACAGGTTTCTATTTCAACACTGCTTCCGTGGAGCCGCACAAATCCCCCCATAGCAAACCTGCTCACCCTTATACTTCGCCAGGGTATGCAGCAAATGCACCATCCGTTCACGCTTCTCGACGTCCGGGAGAGACTCTCCGTCCACGAACTTCAGAGCCTGCTCGATCAAATCCACAGCGCGGTTGTTGTCGCCGCTCTCATGGTAGTAAAAGGCAATCGTCAGGTAAGAATAATAGCGGAAAGGAGCATCGTGCTGCGGACACAGTCTCAGGATTCGTTCGGAGAGATCCTTGCCCATCGAAATGCGTTCCGCCAATGGAAGGCCCGAGTAATCGAGGTGTGGACCGAAGAGTTCTTGCATCGCCATAAGAAGCCAAACTTCAGAGTTTCGTTCAATTGCAGTGCGAGCAAATTGGACTAATGCTATCCAGCCCGCCTCCATGTCGCGCATTCCTCCAATCAATATCCGGACATGCCACTGGTGCAAGGAGATACTGTCCGGGAAAAGGTTGATGCCCTCCTCAATGGCAGAGAGCGCCGTCTTCCAATCCTCAATCTCTGTCGCCGCCCGGATTCGATCAAACAACGCGCGCTCCGGAGCATCGATCTCGGCTTTAGCAATGCGCTCCTCTTCGGCATTTCTTGATTCCGCGCTGGCGAGCCAGCTGCCGTCAATCACTTTTGGCAAAACATCCTCGAGCATGTCCGGATCACCGATAAAGGCGATTCTGCCGGCTCGGTCGACAACGAACGCCTGTGGAACATGGAAAGTTAGGCTAGCTTTCTTCCAATCCTTATCCATTTCGCCTGAGTAGTCGAACCCGATCCGAATTTTCGAGTTGGGGAGCCATTTGGTCACCCATGCGTCCACCTGAGCTAGGGCCTCGTCAGCCGTTGCAGCCCGCTCATTTGCTGTAATGCCGATGAGCTCAACTCCGATGTCGCTGTATTCCTCCTGCAACTGAGCCAGGCGGGCCAGCGCCGGCCCGCAACCACTGCAGGTAGTCGAAACGAACTCAAGGATGTATATCTTGCCGAGCTGGAAGTTGGAAAGCGGATCGCCGCGCAGCCAGTGCTGCACATTGATGGACGGAGCTGGAGAGTCTATGCCCAAATCAGAGGTCATGTTTTGGTCTCCACCAGTGTTTTATCCGGCGCTTCGTGCGCCAGGAATGAGCGTGTTGAGTATCAGCTCGAGTTGCTTCGATTTCGAAACGCGGCGCATGTTCCGTCTGTTGGACGCACGCTTGTGATCTCGTCTTCTAAAATGGCTTCTGCGGGTGCGGGCGGCCATTGCGATAGTGTCCTTCTTTTGGGAGGGTGGCGATGTCTCCGTCGTGACAGGAAGACGCCGAGCCTTGATGCAGTTGGAGGTCATTGGAATTCCCATTAGTCATGAACACCTATGCTTCTCCGTGTTAGACGCCGCGGGGTTGTGCAAGCGACGCCTGTAAGTCAGGCGCCGGAGGTTCAGCCTCTTTGCAATTCCGGATCCGACCGAGGCCGGGTCGCCATCAATTGTCCGCTTTCCGGAACGACGATCAGGCTCCTGAATGTCCAGCACCCGTTTGATAAAAGGCACAGTGTGCATAGTCACTTGATCTCCCAAAGTCGGAATAGGTCAGTAGCGACCCGGCTTACTCTGAGCACTAATCGTGCCAGTCAGGTTGCGCCGGTAAGCCTTTGAGATTGCACATGTGTCGTTGTCGCTATTCGGAGGGTTTTGTAGGGCTTCCGACATGTCGTGTCGGAAGCCGCCCCGATCACTACCGCGTTGGAGAGGCGCTCCGACAGCCTTCAAATCGGATAAGTCATGAAGGCTGCGCTACGAGCGGGGAGATTTGAACAATCCCCATACCATGGGTACCCATCCCCCCTGGTCGCGCCCTTCTCCGGGCGCGCTTCTCGCATCCTAGCCGCCGACCGGGTTCCGCAAGATCAGGAGATCCTCACCCTGGATAATGAGGTGGTTGCGAAAAGCTCATGGCGGTTAGAGCCAATGTTCGCGCTAGCAGCGATCTTGCCATTGACCTCAAAGCTCTGATCTCGTCCGGAACCACGATCGGCCCGGTCCGCCTCCTCACTGAAACGGATAAGGCCGAGTTGGCGCATTTTCTCAACCTGCTGCGTGAGAACCGATTTTTCCCGTAGTGATGCCGCGGCCGAATTGAACCTCGCTCCGCGACTTCCAAGCGGTCGACGCGAGGAGGCTCACTGTCATGGACCCAGCCTATGACGACACTCGCAAGCTGTCGCACCAGGATTTCACTACGCAATGGACCGGCGTCGGTGTATTTTCCTGGGAAAGGAACGGAAGACGATGAAGGCATCGCAATTTTCGGACGCGCAGAAGGCGTTCATTCTGAAACAAGGTGATGAAGGTGTCGGTTGCTGCGTCTGCCGCAAGCGGGCATCAATCAGGCGACCTACCTCAGCTGGAAGAAGAAGTATGCCGGCTCTCCGCGCCGATCAGGCCGGTCTGGAACGTCGTCTTCGTGAGACCTGCGAGAAGCGTGTGCCGTACGGCTATCGTCGGTCAATTCGAAAGGCCCAGATCATGCTATTGATAGCTTAGTTCGAGTGTAGGCGCGGTTTGCTCCTTGCGTGGCGCTTGACCGGGCGCCAAGTGGCGTCGGCGGAGCCCAGCATAAAATGCGTTGTCACTCTGCTCAAGCCCGCGGCCGGTGGATCGGACTTGTACACGTTCAGTGCTCGAACCGCTCCAGCATACGCTTCAATTGTGCATTTTGCATTCGAAGCTTGCCCGCCAACTGGTGCCGGAGGAGCCTGATCTCTTCATCGAGATTGATTGCATCGTCAGAAGCAGTGGAAACGCTCGGAGGCCGTGGGAGAACGACTGCAATAGTTTTCGCCTTCTTGCCCCGCGTGCTGCGCTTTCGCGTTTGACCTTCACCAAGTCGAAAGGCATTTGGTGCAGCATATGCAGCATGTGCAGCTATGTCGGCTTCATTGGACAAAGCTGGATCAGCTGCTTCCTCCGGCCTCGCGCCTTCGATATCTGCGGGACCATCAATAGCGCTTGCCGCCTCGTCGGCATGATCCGGGTCGACTGACACCGCCGCGGAATGACCCTGGAGAACTGACTTTTCGTCGGCCGGACGGTCTGCGGCGCCTAACTCGTTGTTGGCTGTCGGCTTGGCAATGGCCAATACGTCCGGCTTCACGGCATCGGTCGAGCCGTGTTCTTGCCTCTGCTGCCGTCGCGGGGACACCAGTCGGGCAAGAAGCTTCCATGGAGACGCCATTTTATTCGACCTCGAATTCTACCCCGTGCGCAAACTACGTGCAAAAGCGTTGGCGGCATGACTAACCGCCGCCAAACTATTCGCATCAATAAGCATGAGAATGCGGCCAGCGCTTGGCCGACAGCTTTCGATCAACCGAGGTTGAGCCGCTTTCGCAGATCGGCATTTTCGGCACGTAGCTTCTCGGCCAACAGCTTGCGCAGTCTTTGATTTTCCTCTTCCAGCTGCAGAAGATCCGCAAACTCGTCAACTGCAGTCACCGACGGTGCCGTCGCTGCCTGAACCGCCCTCGGAGCACGCTTGATAGGCGCACGTCTGGCGTTTGTCGCACCTTCGTCAGACTTTGCTTTGCGTCCTCTCTTCTGCTTTCCGGTGGTGGCAAGCGAAGCCGCTGCTGGTTGCACAGAAACCGGGTCTGGGGCCGTTTCAGGCACCGCTTTCCCGGCGCGAGGTTTGCGCACTTTCTTCGATACATCGGACGCCGTGGCGGCCGGCATGTCAGCATTGGTCATCGCATCGTTTTCGTCGGCCATTGTGGTCTCCTGTAAAGCCGATGCATTTGTCTCCTGCTCGATCGGCAGTGTCAATAACGCCCCGGCCTGTTCTTCTGCGGATACAAGCATCTCGCTGCTTTTTGCCTGAGGAGTTAATGACATATATGGCATTGCCTCGTCCTGCATATCTTGCGCAACGGACTTGAGATCGGTGTCTCCCCAGATTGAGTTCGGTTTGAAATTGAGTTTTCGGCGACCGGATTTATATTCTATGGCAAAGCTGCGTTGGACTTTTTTCATCGTAAAGAAGCCTCGGGTGTCTGATTCGAAGGTTCGGCGACGTCTTCAGCATCGCAAGCCTTTCAGATAGCGACTACAGTCCATCCGGTCTATATATTTTGAATCTTGGCCCACTGGGTCCAACCGAAAATAAGCAACAGCTGGGTTATAGTTCCGTTGCGCCGCTCGATGATTGCGAGCCGATCTTCGCTGGTGAGAGCAATTCGGCCTGATCCGATGTTCCGGCTATACAAATATTGCGTAAGTTCGTTTTGTGCGTAGCCCTCGCATAGAAGACCAATAGTTGACCCGCCGAACCCGATCTCGGTTGTGCAAGTGTCGGCCGAATACCCGAATGAGTTACGTCGCAACTGGCGGGCTTTCTGCGCCAGCGCAAGCTCATCGTCCGGCGAAGAGAAAATGATCGAGCCCAATCGGGTCATAGCCCTCCAGGGTATCGCCCACGACCGCGGCCTGACCGGCTCGGGTAGGCATATCCGGCAATGCCTTCTCCTCGATCAAACGTTGGTTCCATCGTAACACGTGCGCAGCCGAACGCGGAAACCCGACTGGGCGCATGGCGGCAGCTCACCGGTCTTAGGCAGGACTGACCGTCTGAATTTGAAGGACCGTAGATCAAGTCAAAATTGATGCGGCTTTACCATGGCGGCGCAACTGATTGACCGCAGTTGCCGTCTGCTCGTCGCTTTTGGATCCGATTGATTGCTTTTTGAACAACGAGATCGAGGCGCTGAACTCCGATGCTCGCACGGTTCACCCCGGCCGCTTCGACGGCCTCTTGATCCGGGCGGTGATGCTTGGCGTTCCGCTGCCAAAACCCCAGGGCAGCGGTTTTGTGGTCTGTTCCGCAATCAGATGGATTCGTCACGGGTCAGTGCAACCAGTTGAGGATCGAGGCTCGGGCGTGCTCCAAACTCACCAAGGGCTAGCTTTCACATAGATCGCGCCGCCGCTTAGAGCAGGATAATTCGAACGGGTTGAACACAGCCTCAGAAGCCCGCGACCTTGGCGAGTGCCCGCTTCTCGCGGCGGCGCTGGACTGAAGAGGCGATGTTCATCTCCTCCCGGTATTTCGCAACCGTGCGGCGGGCGAGATCGACGCCGCCCTTCTTCAGCATGTCGACGATATCGTCATCGGAAAGCACCGCCTCCGGGCTCTCCTGCAGGATCAGCGCGCGGATCTTGTGACGCACGGCCTCGGCCGAATGGCTGTCGCCGCCGGCGACGGCGCTGATCGAGACGGTGAAGAAATATTTGAGTTCGAAGAGGCCGCGCGGCGTCAGCATATATTTGTTCGACGTGACGCGGCTGACGGTGGATTCATGCATCTTGATCGCCTCGGCGACCGTTTTCAGGTTCAGCGGCCGCAGATGATCGACGCCGTGCAGCAGGAAGGCGTCCTGCTGGCGGACGATTTCGCTTGCCACCTTCATGATGGTTTTTGCCCGCTCGTCGAGGCTGCGCATCAGCCAACTGACCTTCTCCTGGTAACCGGAAAGGAAGGCGCGAGCTTCGTCGTTCTTTTTCACCAGGGAAGAATAGGACTTGTTGATCAGCGGGCGCGGCATCGCATCCGGATTGAGCTCGACCAGCCAGCCGCCATCCGAGGAGGCTCTGACGGCCACATCGGGTATGATCGCTTCGGAAACAGGTGCCTCGAAACCGCTGCCGGGCTTCGGATTGAGCTGGCGGATCTCGCCGAGCATGTCGAGAAGATCTTCCTCGTCGACGCCGCAAAGCCGCTTCAGCGTGGCAAAATCGCGCCGGGCAAGCAGTTCGAGATTTTCGACCAGGGCCTGCATGGCCGGATCGTAGCGGTCCTTCTGCCTGAGCTGGATGGCAAAGCATTCGGCGAGGCTGCGGGCGAAAACACCCGGCGGATCGAGGCTCTGCAGGGTGGCAAGCACGCGCTCGGCCTGTGCGAGGCTCGTGCCCAGCCTCTCGCTTGCCCCGACAATATCGGCCTGCAGACGACCTCGCTCGTCGAGCTGGTCGACGAAATTCTGCGCGATCAGCCGGTCGGCCATGTCAGGCAGGACGAAAGGGATCTGCTGGGCGATATGATCGCGCAGCGACACCTGGCCGGCGCCGAAATCGTCGATATCGTAGTCGGCGCCATCGCCGCTGCCCGGCATCGACTTCCATTGGCTGACGAGCTCCGGCGCGTCGAGGCGCTGCGGGGCCGCGTCGTCAGGAAAGACATTGGTGTAGTTGGCGTCGAGCTCGTCATTCAGTCGGCTGGTGCTGGCGCTGCCGCCATTGTCATACCAGTCGGTGGAGAGCGCCTCGTCACGATTGTCATAACCATCGTCCCCGCCGGCATCCTCCGGCTGATGAGCATACTCTCCATCTTGGGTTTCGCAGCATTCGCCACCCGCCTCGTCGTCGTCCTGAAATTCGAGCAGCGGATTCTGTTCCACTTCTTGAGCGATAAACTGGCTGAGTTCAAAATGATTCATTTGCAGCAACTGGATGGATTGCATCCGTTGCGGTGACATCCCCAAAGACTGGGTCTGATGCAGGAAAAAATTGGCAGAGCATTTCATGATAAAACCCTTAACTCGCAGGAGCTGCCGATCATGGCTTCAGGGCTCGGAAATCGATCCCTTCGCGTGAAAATTGACACGTGCTTAACATCATGAACCATTGGACAGTTTGGGCGCCTCGGCCGGTAATCTGCTTTCGAGATTTCGTGCCAAACCACTCGATTGGCTTCCGAAAAGATGCTCAAATTCGGTTGTTGGGTGAACACAGTTTGGATAGGGGCATGTGTTGCGGACCCGACGAAACGACGACAGTTCGATCTTCGCAATTCCCCATCTGCCTTTCCTGTTTGGACCGAGTGTGCGGTCAGGGTTCTCGTTGATCGGTTTCGTCCTCGGCGAGGATTCGCCAGGCGGCGCCTTGAAGGTCGTCATACTGGCCGCTCTTCAGCGACCAAAGGAATGCCAGGAGTCCTATTCCTCCCATCAGCAGCGCGATCGGTATGAGATAGATCAACATGTTCATGCGGCTTTGACCTCCGCACTCCTGCCGATCCGCCCTCGAATGCGTATATCCGGACGCTTGCCAAAGGCGTTCAGGCGCAGGGCGTTGGTCACGACGATGATCGAAGATGTCGACATTGCCACCGCCGCTATTAGCGGCGTCGCCAATCCGGCGATGGCGATCGGCACCGCCAGAACGTTGTAACCAATGGCGAGAGCGAAGTTCTGGCGGATCAGGCTGGCGGATCGTCGCGCAACGGCGATCGCTTCTGGAACAGCGTCAAGGCGATCGTTGAAGAAAACCAGGTCGGCCGCCTGTCTGCCGATATCGGAGGCCGTGGCCGGCGCCATCGAGACATGCGCCGCAGCAAGCGCCGGGGCGTCGTTGATACCGTCGCCAACCATCAGCACGCGACGACCTTGGCCATTCAGCCTCTGGCATTCCTCGACCTTCTGTTTCGGCGTCAGAGAGCCAAAAGCCCTGTCGATACCCAGGGCATGCGCAGTATTGTCGACGACGGTCTGCCTGTCGCCGGACACGATCAGCGTTTCAAGGCCTGCTGCATCGAGCCGGTCGATGGCATCGCACGCACCCGGACGAAGCGTGTCATCGAAGAAGAAGCGGGCAAGATCGACGCCATTCTTCGACAGGACCACTTCCGAGAACGGATTGTCGACGATACGGGGCACGATGCTGGTTCCGCAGGCAAACGCCGTGTTGCCCAATCGATAGACATCCGCTCCGTTCCTGGCCTCCAGTCCCCCGCCGGGGATTTCCGTGACGCTGTCGAAGGACATGGGGGCGGTTTCGGTGTCCCGCACCAGAGCCCGACAAAGAGGATGCCGTGAATGCGTGGCCAATCCACGGGCGATTGCGGTGGCGCTCTCTTCCATGGTGTCCACTCCGACAAGGCGCGGACTGCCCATCGTCAAGGTGCCCGTTTTGTCAAAGGCCACGGTGTCGGCCTCGGCCAGTCTTTCGAGTGCTGAACCGTCCTTCACCATGATGCCCTTCCGGAAAAGCTCCCCTGCGGCGACAACCTGGACCACGGGCACGGCAAGACCCAATGCACACGGGCAGGTGATGATCAGCACCGCTACGGCGACCAGCATGGCCTGTTTCCAGTCTCCTCCCAGGATGCCCCAGGCAAGGAAAGAGACCAGCGCCAGCAGATGCACGATCGGGGAATAGAGTGCCGCAGCGCGATCGGCGATCCTGCGATAGCGAGCCCTTCCGCCCTCAGCGGCGTCCATCAGGCCGATGATCTCGGAGAGAAGCGAATTCTTGGCAATTCTCGTTGCCCGCAACACCAGCGAGCCGGTCAGGTTCATTGCCCCGGAACTCACTTCGCTGTTGCTGGCAACGGCGACGGGGCTGCTCTCGCCGGTGACGATGGAGAGATCCACGTCGCTTTTTCCGCTGACGACTATGCCATCGACGGGAACCCTTTCGCCCGCGGCTATCGAGATTTCATCCCCCGCCGCGATCTCTTCTACCGCAATGTAGCGTCGCGACCCGTCCGGATTGATCAGCAATGCTCCGCGCGGGGCGAGCCGTGCCAGTCCGTTGATCGCTGCCCGAGCCTTTTCCCGCATGATATGATCGAGGGTTCTGCCGATCAGCAGGAAGAAGAGCAGCGAGACCGAAGCGTCGAACCACGCATGCTCGCCGTGATGGACGGTCTCCCACAAGGAAACGGCATAGGAGAGCGACACGGCGAGTGAGATCGGAACGTCCATGTTGGTGCGCCCGTGCCGCAGCGCATTCCAGGCCGATTTGAAGAAGAAGCGCCCCGCATAAACCAGCGCGGGCGCTGCTATCATCGCCGAGATCCAATGAAACATATCGCGCGTCGCGGCATCTGCGCCCGACCAGACCGATACTGAGAGCAACATGATGTTGGCAGCCGCAAAACCGGAAACGCCGATCGCGAGGAGAAGCTGATTTCTGGTCTTGTCGTTCTCGGGAGCTGAGGGGGTGAAGAGATGCGCGCGATATCCGGCCGCGTTGATCGCTGCGAGGATCCTGGACGGATCGGTTGCGCCCGTCTCGATCTCCTCCTTGTAGACGCAGCTCACCCTTCGCGCCGTGAGATTGACTCGCGCTGTCTTGACGAAGGGAAGCGTCAACAACGTCCTTTCGATGGTCGAAATGCAGCCGCCGCAGTGGACGTCGGAAACGCTCAGGTCCAACTGGCGCAATCCTTCGCCGAGCGGCTGGCTGGCAAGGCGGACCTCTTCGGCACTGAATGATGTCGTGCTGAGGGCAAGCACGCTTTCGGCGTCCATGGTACAGCAGGTCATTGGTCTAACTCCGCAGTATCGATGCGTTTTGCCTCATGCATGACGACCACGCCGTTGTTTCGCGAGATGGCCTCGACGATCCAGTCACCTTCGGCTAGATCATGTTCCGCTTCGAACCGCCCCGCGGCTGCCTTCTTGAGCGTAAGGAGGAAGTCCTCGTGGTCTCCGACGGGCCGTTTGAAATTCAGAACGACGTCGTCGACGATCGCAGGCGATCCGCTCTTGTCGCGAATGTCGTAGCGGATCTCGTGGCCCTTTATGGAGAGGTTGCCCTCGATGCCGGAAGCGGCCATTGCCTTCATCGCCGCCGCTTTGCGGTTGAACTCCTGACTGGCGACATAGGTGTTTTCCACGACCAGACCGCTCCAGCTGGAAGAGGCATAGAAGGCCATGGTGACGTTCACCGCGATTACCACGCCAAAGAATGCCGAGGTCGCAAGCAGCATGTGCAGGCCTGTAAAACCTTGAGCGGAGGTCTTCATTTGATGTCTCCCGGTGCATTGAACGCCGCGCGGTAAGTTGCCCGATCGGCATGATCGGTATCTTCGACAACGAACAGAAATTCATTGATCGCGGCTCCGGTAGGCTTGCGTGTAACGAAGACCTTGAGCGTCGTGGCCGCGTCGGGTTCGGCATGGACTGTAAAGCTGCGAGCGCCTTCCTTGCCGAACTCGGGGATGCGCATCGTCGCCCCCTCCAGCCCGACCAGGCTTATGTTCACATCCCTCGGCGTCGGCACCATGTTCAGGATACGAAGCGTGTAGCCATTCCGCAGAGAGCCGTCGCTTTCCAGAACATATTGGGGGTTTCGGTCGTGAACGACGTTGAGTTCAAGGCGCTCCCGAAAGGTAAGATGGACGAGCATGGCCACGCCGACCGACGCCCAGGCGACTGCGTAAAAGACGGTTCTCGGACGAAAGATGATACGCCAGTTGAAGTGCCGGATCGCCGGAACGAAGGTCCCATCCTGATTTCGAACCCTGGATGGCTGGACGGCCGTTCGTCCTTCGTCCGTGGCGAGCGACATGTTGCTCGAGTATTCGCTGAGCGTGGCGTAGGCGATCAGGCCGCGAGGCTTCCCGCGCTTCTCCATGCGGCCGTCGCAGGCATCGATGCAGAGCGCGCATGTGATGCACCCCATCTGCTGCCCGTTGCGAATGTCGATTCCCATCGGACACACTGCCACGCAGGCATTGCATTCGACGCAATCCCCGACCGGCATGCCCCTGGCTCGAGCCCTCTTGGGGTACCGCGACCGCTGCTCGCCCCGCCAGGCATTGTAGGTGACGACGAGAGAATTTTCATCGAGCATCGCGCCCTGTATGCGTGGCCACGGGCACATGTAGGTGCACACCTGCTCTCGCATCAGACCGCCGAGCACATAGGTGGTTGCAGTAAGGATGGCGACGGTGGTGTAGGCGACTGCAGGAGCGCGGCCGGTGAACAGCGAAACAAGCAGGCTCGGCGCGTCGGCAAAATAAAAGATCCACGCTACCCCCGTGAGGACGCCGATCAGCAGCCAGGTCGAATGTTTGACGACACGCCTCCTCAGCTTGGCAAAGCTCATGGGACTAGCGTCAAGCTTCATGCGCGCGTTTCGGTCGCCTTCAATCCCACGTTCGACGGCGAGAAAGAGATCAACCCAGACGGTTTGCGGACAAGCATAGCCGCACCATGCGCGGCCAACCGCTGAAGTGACGAGAAACAGGCCGAAGCCCGCCATGACGAGGAGACCCGCTACATAGTAAAATTCCTGAGGCCAGATTTCGATGAAGAAAAAGAAGAAGCGCCGTGAGGAAAGGTCGATGAGGATTGCCTGGTCAGGCGCGTAAGGACCCCGGTCCCAGCGAATCCATGGCGCGAGAAAGTAGATGCAAAGCGTAATCAGCAGGACGATCCACTTGAACCGACGGAAACGTCCCTCTGCATGCTTGGGGAAAACCTTCTTCCGAGGAGCGTAGAGAGGCTGCCGGTTGCGACGGGCGTTGAGTGGCTTGCCACTGAGCCTTTTGATGTATCGGGATCTGGTGCGGTGTAGAGATTCATGGGACCTATCGGATTTCATCTGCCGTTGTCCCATCTGCTGCGCATCTGTCATTGATGCAGATTAAGAGCGGAGGCCTTCCCGGGGAAGGAAAACGCCATGGAGAGAGGGCGTGGCCTCGGGGGCCGCGGGGGAACAAACAACCTCGCTGGAACGCCCTCGACAACGCTACAGCTACCGGCTTGTCTGCTCGTGGTCTTTGAGGCAGGTCCAACTGATGATCGAACTGCCGCTCTTTGCTAGGTCGTCCTGATTGGAAGGTGGCGGCGTGGCCTTGGCGCGTCGAGCCGCGTAATCGTATCGTGGCGCGCGGCGTGCCATAGAGATCGAGGATCTGGTTGTGGCCGTGAGCTGTCATGGCTTTCTCCTCACGTCCCGCCGCCAAGCGAATGCACGAAAATGGTAAGTTCCTTAACCGTCGTATCGCCGAGACGCCCTGCCCAGGCAGGCATGACGCCATGCTTGGGAGCGGCCACCTGACGGATGATCGCATCCTCGCCGCGTGCCTTCAGCCAGATCGCATCGGCGAGATCCGGCGCGCCCATTTCGGCTTTTCCTTTGGCGTCGTCACCGTGACATGCGGCACAGTTATCGACGAAGACCTGTTTTCCGGCCTCTGCGAGACCGGGGTCCGACGGTGTATTGGTCAGTCCCCAGACGTAAGCCGCGACCTGCCTTGTCTGGAGGGGATCCAGAACATCGGCAAAGGGCGGCATTTCGGACGCATGAGTGTCCGTATCCCCGTCGAAGCGAATCCCATGCGCGATCGTCGCCTGGATGGCATCCAGGTCTCCGCCCCACAGCCAATCGTCGTCGTTGAGGTTCGGAAATCCCGGGCCGCCGCTTGCTCCCGAGCCATGGCACGGCGCGCAGTTCACCTTGAATGCAGATGCGCCGCCGGCGACCGCGAATTCGCGAAGGGCAGAATCGGAATCGATCTCGCGCACCGTCTTGGCGGCGATCAGATCATGAAGCGTCGTCTGCGATGCCTTGGCCTGATCCAGGTTCTGCTGCAGCTCGGCGCGGCTGGAAAAGCCCAGCATGCCCTTCGTGGCGTCGGTAATCATCGGGATCGCGGGATATGCGATTGCATAGCCCAACGCCCAGACAATTGTGGCGTAGAAGGTCCATACCCACCAGCGGGGCATCGGATTGTTGAGTTCGCGGATGCCGTCCCATTCATGTCCGGTCGTTTCGACGCCGCTAAATTCATCGATATGTTTTTCCGACATCTCAATCTTCCTTCAAGGGAATATCGGCGGCCTCTTTCGCCGTCTGCTTGCTGCCTGGGCGAAGGGTGAACACAACGACGCCGACGAAAAATGCCGCCATTGCCAGGAGGCCCCAGCTGTCGGCAAAGTGTCTCATTGCAGTGTAGGTTTCCATGGATCACCTCATCGGTAGCCGGTCGCATCGTCGTAGGTCGAGAAATCGACCAACGTTCCGAGCATCTGCAGGTAGGACACCAGGGCATCCATTTCGGTCAGCGCAGCAGGATCGCCGTCGAAATCGCCGGTCTTCGCCTTCGGATAGCGGGCAAGCAGCGCTGTCGTATCTGCGTTCGGATCGGCTTGGGCCTTCATGTCGGCCTCCGCGTTCGCCAGCATGTCGTCGTTATAAGGCACGCCCACATCCTCGTTGGCCTTCAGGTCCATTCCCACGTCCTTGACCGTCACCCTCTGTTCTTTGAGGAAGGCGTAACGCGGCATGATCGACTCCGGCACGACTGCCCGAGGATCGGCGAGATGCTGGACATGCCATTCGTTGGAGTAGCGTGCGCCGACACGGGCCAGATCCGGCCCGGTTCGCTTGGATCCCCACTGGAAAGGATGATCGTACATGGACTCGGCCGCGAGCGAGTAATGGCCGTAACGTTCGACCTCGTCGCGGAACGGCCTGATCATCTGGCTGTGGCAGAGGTAGCAGCCTTCGCGGATGTAGATGTTTCGTCCGGCCAGCTCGAGCGGCGTATACGGCCGCATGCCTTCCACCTTTTCAATCGTGTTCTGCAGGTAGAACAGCGGTGCGATTTCGACGATGCCGCCGATGCTCACGACGAGCAGCGAGCCGACGAGAAGAAGCGTCGCGTTCTTCTCGAGGATCTGATGTTTATCTAGTATCGATGCCATGTCTCACCTCATTCGGCAGGCTGTGGTTGGGGCACGAAAGTGGTTGGGATTGCAGCTTCGTCGCGCAGGTGGCCGCGGATCGTCATGAACACGTTCCAGGCCATGACGAGACCGCCCGCCAGGTAAAGCGTTCCGCCGACCGCGCGCAGCACGTAGTAGGGAAACATCGCCGCGACCGTCTCCGCGAAGGAATAGACGAGGAAGCCCTGGGAATTGTACTCGCGCCACATGAGCCCCTGCTGGATGCCGGCAACCCAAAGCACGGCGGCGTAGACGACGATCCCGAGGGTTGCGAGCCAGAAGTGCCAGTTGACCATCCGCAGGCTGTAGAGACGCTCGCGTCCCCATAGCTTCGGCGTCAGGTAGTAGATCGCCCCGAAGGTGATCATTCCCACCCAGCCGAGAGCGCCGGAATGCACGTGACCGATCGTCCATTCGGTATAGTGGCTGAGCGAATTGACGGTTTTCACCGACATCATCGGGCCTTCGAAGGTCGACATCCCGTAAAAGGCGATAGCGACGATCATCATACGGATGACCGGATCTGTGCGGATCTTGTCCCAGGCGCCCGAAAGGGTCATGACGCCGTTGATCATGCCGCCCCAGGACGGCATCCAGAGCATGATCGAGAAAACCATACCGAGCGTCTGGGCCCAGTCAGGCAGTGCCGTGTAGTGCAGATGGTGCGGCCCGGCCCAGATGTACATGAAGATCAGCGCCCAGAAGTGGATGATCGAAAGCCGGTATGAAAAAACAGGGCGGTTGGCTTGCTTCGGCACGAAGTAGTACATCATGCCCAGGAACCCGGCGGTGAGAAAGAAACCGACGGCGTTATGGCCGTACCACCATTGGGTCAGCGCGTCCTGGACACCCGAGAAGACAGAATAGCTCTTGGAGCCCAGGAACGAGGCGGGAACCGCCAGGTTGTTGACCACGTGCAGCATCGCAATGGTGACGATGAAGCTGAGATAGAACCAGTTTGCCACGTAGATGTGCGGCTCTTTGCGCTTCAGGATCGTTCCAAGATATACTGCTAGGTAGGCGACCCAAACGATGGTCAGCCAGAGGTCGACGTACCACTCAGGTTCGGCATATTCGCGGCCTTGAGTGATTCCAAGAACGTATCCGGTCGCAGCCATCAGGATAAAAAGCTGGTAGCCCCAGAATACGAACCAAGCCAGGTTGCCGCCGAAAAGACGCGCGCGACAGGTGCGTTGCACCACGTAGAACGACGTCATGATCAGCGCGTTGCCGCCAAAGGCGAAGATGACCGCCGACGTGTGAACGGGCCGCAGCCTTCCGAAATTGAGATAAGGGGCGATGTTGAGGTCAGGAAAGGCCAGTTGCAGCGCGATGATCACGCCAACCAGGAAGCCAACCACGCCCCAGAATACAGTGGCGATCAGGCCATACCGGATCACCTCGTCGAAATAGCCTGATATATCGACTTTCCGCCATTGGCCTGCCGGTGAAAACTGAACCTTCTTGACCAGCACCACAGCCCCCGCGGCGAGGCAGAAGAAAAGTAAGCCCATATGGACCGCAAAGAGATGATCATGCGCGAACGCCGCTCCTAGCAGAGCTAGAAACGCCGCGACCGCGATCACCATCGTTTCCGTTGTGTAATTCATGATGTCGTCCCCAGTACGCCGACGACCGCGTCGCGGCCGTCTTTCTCGCCAGGACTGTCACGAAGCCGCAAATTGCTCCTTGATCTGCGTCAACGAGAGGTCGGGAAAACGGCCGGCGCTACGATTATAATACAAGGGGTCGTTAGTCGTTGGCACATTCCGACTGTCGTCCCGTCACGCAGGGTGTTTAAGGTTCGATCTCGCGTTTTCGTGGTGGATCAGTTCTCTGGACTGGCGGAACGCGTTATGGGCCAGCTGTGATACACGAGAGCACGACGACAGATGCACTCCATCAAACAATATCAGAGTTTGCTGACGCGCTAAGGATCAATCTGAGGAAGGTGGCCGGAAGAAAAATTATGCTCTTGGCCGACGTGTCGTAGGAAACGCCGAATTTAGGGGCGTTGCACCTTGAGGTGAGAAGTCCAAAAGGAGGGCCAAGGAAATCGTTGCTAACATCGGCTGGGATAAGTGTTTCGAGCGGCAACTAGTCGACGGGGTGCAAGCCCGCGGCGTATAATCGATCAAGGACGAGCCGATTGAAAGCAAGCTGCGCGCTTCGCTCGATCGTGTCAAAAACGCCGCTACGGGTGAGCGGCATTCTTGTCCCTCCCTATGTTGGTTGTCTGGCTAAAAGGGGGCCGTCCAACACCTGGTTCGCCAAGGTCGGTGGAAGTCCGATTCGATCAGAGCGTTCCGTCGGGTGGCCTGCTGCCGGTTTCATGGACACGAGGTTAAGGTGTTCCTCCTGAAACCGGAGAGCATGAATGCAAAGACGAATATTCAGCCGCGAGTACAAGCTTGAGGCGGTGAAGCTGGTCAGGGAGCGTGGGGTTGCCGTTGCGCAGGCTGCCCGTGATCTTGATGTCCACGAGAATGTGTTGCGCAAATGGGTTCGGGAATACGGCGACGATCCCAGCCAATCCTTTCCTGGAAAAGGGCAAATGAAGCCGGAGCAGCTTGAGATCGAGCGGCTCCGTCGTGAAGTCGCAAAGCTGAAGGCAGAGCGCGATATCCTAAAAAAGGCCGCAGCCTACTTTGCCAGGGACGCGATATGAAGTTCGCGTTCGTTGCAAAGCACCGCTCGATCTGGCCGGTGGCATGGCTCTGTGAAGCGCTGGGAGTTTCTCGTTCAGGTTTCCACGCCTGGTTCAATCGTTCTCCGAGCGAACATGCACGCCATGACGAGGTCCTGCTGGAAAGGATCAAGCAGAGTTTCCAGTCCAGCGACCGCACCTATGGTGCCCGACGGGTCTGGCACGATGTGCTGGAGGAAGGGTTATCCTGTGGCCTCCATCGTATTGAGCGGCTGATGCGCTTGAATGCGCTCAGGGCAAGACCGAGGCGGCGTGGCTTGCCAAAGGATGCCGGTGACCGTGCCGTCATCATGCCTAACGTGCTGGACCGCCAGTTCGTGGCAGACCGTCCGAACCAGAAATGGGTGGCTGACTTCACCTATATCTGGACCGCGGAAGGCTGGCTGTATGTCGCAGCCGTCATCGACCTGTTCTCACGCCGTGTCGTCGGCTGGTCGATGAATGCCAACATGACAGCCCAACTCGTCACAGATGCGCTGATCATGGCGATATGGCGTCGAGGAAAACCAGATGCTCTGCTGCATCACTCCGACCAGGGCAGCCAATATACCAGCGAGCAGTTCCAGCGCCTCATGGGAGATCACGGCATCACCTGCTCGATGAGCCGCTCTGGAAATGTCTGGGACAACGCTGCAATGGAGAGCTTCTTCTCCTCACTGAAAACGGAGAGAACGGCACGGAAGGTTTATCGCACGAGGAATGACGCCAGAGCCGATGTGTTCGATTACATCGAGCGCTTCTACAACCCGAAGCGTCGCCACTCGACACTGGGCTATCTCAGCCCCAATGACTTTGAAACAAAGGTGGGATTAGCTTAACCTCGTGTCCGATAAACCGGCAGCAGGCCAGGGAGCGTTCTCCTCCCGTTGTATGGGGGCTGCGCGAGTCGTCCGAAGGCTGGAAGGTGCGCCGAAGACCAACCGCAATGCCATCACATGGCGGCCAGTCGTATGCCACCGCGGCGCGGACTGCCGCCAGCCGCATCAATGACCGCGAATGCGAGCTCAATACTTTGCGATGGGTCTGGCGACCAGCAAGCGCTTCATGATCGAGCCGGAGCCAGACAACGATACGCTGGCGCACCGAAGGAAGGCTATCAACTTCAGCCGCATTGGACTGCCTCGTCCACAAAAACGGGAAAGAGCCGATCCGGAACCTACAACCCTATCCGTATCCACCGGTCGCGTCTGTCCGCGCCCTGTCCCTGCGATGAAGACTGCATCTTGAACTCGACGATGCGCCGGGGTTATCAGGGCGGTGGAACAGGCGATCGTCGCTAGCGATCACCTGGCTACCAAGTCGAAGCATCCCTGGGCCGATGGCCAGATCAAGCGATTTCGCCGCCGCCTCCATTCGGGCGTCGCCTGTGGCGCTGTTTAGTCGTTCTCTATCACAAGATCGCGAACGGCTGCAGGATACATTTGTTCGTGGATGTTTTGCGCATGTGCCAAGGCGCTCTCGTAGTCAACGTGAAGGTGGACGCGCGACATCGCGCCATTAAGCTCGGTCACCACGTCCTTTGATGTGATGGCGACGGCGCGCGTGCCTGCCGCTGCGACAAGGCGCATCGCAAAATCGATGTCGGTTATGATGCAAAGGCAGGGCCTGCCGTCCTCTTCAAAGCATATCGAGCTAATATCGTGTTGATCAAGAAGCACAAGGAGAGTGTCGCGTTCTGCAACACTCGCGACAGCTAATACTGCTGTGTCGCGTGCTAGTGTCACGGAAGCGGAGTATCCGTGGCCTGTGATGATCGTGCCCGTCGCCGCTCCGTCACTAGTCAGTGCTTTGCACACTATGGTGACTGCGTGCTCTTTAGCATAATCCACTGCCCTATGGTGCAGCACCTTTGCGCCCTGCTGCGACATCTGCGCAATTGTCCAATACCCAATCTTCGGGATTAATCGTGCCCCTGGTACAAGATGAGGATCTGCCGTGTAGACGCCCTTAACATCTGAATATATTTCGCACGCTTGCTCTCCTAACATGGCAGCGATCACGACGGCTGTCAGATCGGAGCTGTTTCTGCCGAGAAACGTTAGTCTGCCCGACTGATCAATTGCCTGACCGCCCGTTACAATGACAATGTCATGCTCCTGAAGTGCAGCCCTGATTGGCTGAGGATCGACCCTTTCTACTGATGCCCGACCGAAGTCTGAATTTGTGCCTATCCCTAGGACATAGCCATTCAACGACGTTACGGGAATCCCAAGGCAGCAGACTGCAGCCTCCAACATGCAGGCACTTAGCATCTCGCCCGTGGCAAGTGCCGCATCGAGATTCGATGGTGATGCTTCCCTGTTGACGCCAAGCATGGTTGCTTTCGGCTTGTCGGTCATTCCATACATTGCGCTGACCACGGCGATAATCTTGGCTCCGCCTGCTGCCCGCAGCTCAGCTAAATGCTGAGCAACTCGAGCGTAATCACAAGGATCTCGAAAACTCGAGCCCCCGAATTTGACAATAGTCGTCTTCATGATTCACCGATCAAGTTATTGGCGATCGCAAGCTGTGCGATGAGGAGTGCGTTGAGTGCCGCCCCAACCTGAATGTTGTCGGCTACTACCCACATCCACAGCCCGCGCGGATTCTCGGGATTAACTCGGACCCGTCCGACGTGAACATCTGCAGGATCTCCCAGATAGCGTGGCATTGGATATCCGTCGCGAACTTCGTCAGCATAAAGTCGAACACCTGGTTCATTTGCCAGGAGCTCACGGACCTGTTCTATTCGAACATGTTCGTCGAACTCGACGTATACCGCCTCGGAATGACCCGTCTTTACTGGCACTCTAACGCAGGTGGCGGTTAACTGCAGATGAGGCATACCGAAGATCTTCCGTGACTCTTGAACCAGCTTGCGTTCCTCAAGCGCCACGCCTTCGCGGGAAATCTCTCCGATCTGCGGTATGACATTGAATGCAAGAGGGACAGGGAAGCTCTCCGCAGCGGGTCCTGTGCTCCCCTCGAGCCAGGCTTTGACACCGTCTTCTAGCTCCTTAATCCCGCGCAGGCCAACTCCTGAGGCGGCTTGATAGGTGGTCAAAAGAACCTGGTTAACGCCGAACGTCGCTATCAACGGTCGCAGTGCCCGAACCAGCTGTATCGTGGAGCAATTTGGATTTGCTACTATTCCAGACGGTGGACGAACCGTAAGTGAACACGCGTTAACTTGTGGTACGATGAGGGGTACGTCAGGCCTCATTCGAAAGGCATTCGAGTTGTCAATCACCAAGGCTCCTTGGGATGCGAACCGAGGTCCCCATACGGCGCTTACGTCGCCGCCTGCAGAGAAGAATGCAATGTCGGTTTTGGTATCACCGATATCGCTAATGTCGCGGAGTGCCTCAACCTGGTATGTTTGGTCTCGAAACTTGAATTGACGCGCACCCGAACTGGAGGCGAACAGCCGCAGTCGATTGATCTTAATCTCGCTTTTTTCCAACAATTTGATCAGGGCCGTTCCGACCGCCCCGGTTGCTCCAACGACAGAAATATCTAATGGTCTCATGAGTACCTCATTTAGACGCTCGTGGTTGGATCTTGCTTTCAAAATTCGAAGCTCGCTTCGGCCGCCCAAGGATGTAACTGGAAGTCTGTCGTCGCGGCTTGATGCACAGTTCAATGCCTCCTCTCTTCAGATCGTTGGACTTTCGACCTGGTGGACGCCTAGAAAGATCTTCGCGTCGCCAGCCGGATTTGCTTTCAGGAAGTTGCCATGCGGCCTTCTCCACGTCTTCGAACCGATGCGATAGTCTCGCAATTTGGACGGCGCCGGCGGCTTCTACCGCTCGGAACGGAGTTCAAGATTCGTGCACCGCACGATGATCAACGGCGATATGAGTCTGGCAGTTCTTGGGACAGACGCGGGCACACGCTCCGCAGCCGATACAGCGGCCGGGATAATCAATGACCATGATCACGCGACTGAGCTCACCATTAAAGTCGTCCTCGCCATCGCAGACACCGAGCGTTTCACCTGCGTCGTCGATGCCGTAGGGGTGCATGACCTCACGTGAACAGACCTTGAAGCAGCGACCGCAGCCGATGCACATCGCAGGGTTGATCGAATTCAGATATTCCGGCATCCATCGGGACCCGTCGCGAGTAACGCATGACCTTGTCATAGATTCCTCCGATTTTAGCGAGTTCTGCCATGATATATGTGACCGCCGAAGGCGCGCCGATCGCCAGACAAAATGCGAGCCGGCAGCTTTCTAACGCCGTTATCTTTGCCGCGATGCGGTTCCTTACCTTCGATCAGTGTCTTCCGATCTCGTCGGAGATGTCCTCGAACCCGGCGGCTTCCACGAAGGTCCACGCGTTGCGAGTCGCGTCGTAGATGACAAAGAGTCTGGCCGATTCTAACTCCGAGTTCAGTCCCTTCACATCTTGCGTGGGCGATCGCAATTCAAAGCGCCCACCTACCGTTTCGGCCGCTGTTGATAGAATCTGCCATTGAAGAGCGAGAGGCGACGAATTGATCTCATTATTGCGATCCCCGCCTGTCGGTTGAGTCAAGTGGCCAGGGGTTCGGAGGGTGGTGGTTAGCCTGAATGATGTTCGCGAAGTCGAAGATCACCTCGCGGGATCCGCGGTATAATATTGTAAGTTTGTGCTGGCTGCCGAAGCGGTCGAACATGGGGAACCCCACCCGCATCAGCGGAACGCCGAGACGTCTGGCAGCTTCTCGGCCGTGCGAGTGTGTGACGATAAGATCGGCCGTTGCGGCGAGACTTTCCAGATCACTGAGATCGCCGACTTTGACGGTCTTCGCCGGTACCATCTCGAGCGCCTTCGAAGTGCCGGTCGTGGTGACCGCGGCCGCAATTTCCGCACCCATGGCAGTAAAAAAGTCGGAGAGCTGGAAAAGTTGATCGGGCTCGGAAGCGATTGCGATCTTCTTGCCAGCCATATGGGAATGTCCGTCGAGCATGGCATCCTGCAACTGCATTCGGTTGCGGCGGACATTGAGTGGTGACTGTTTGCGTGACATAGCGGCAAGCACGCGAATAAAGCGATCGACGTTTTCTAGGCCCGTCAGCGATCTAAACAGCACGTACGGCACGCCGGTCAGTCTCTGCAGCGCTTCAGCCGGTCGCCGCATATGCTCACCGATTGCGATACACTGCATCGTCGCCCCGAGATCGCGAATCTCCTTCAATTTCGTGCCGCCATACGTTATCGGCATCCATTCTTCGGGGATGGAGCCGTCGAGCGATCCGGATACGTCAGGCAGAATAACCGGGTCGAGGCCGAAGCTTACGGCCGTCTCGCGCAGATGTTCTATGTCAGCAACCGTTAAGTTCCAGCCAGGCAAGATCGCGATTTTCCTCGGATTGCGATACTGCTTGTCAGGTCGCGCTATTGCCTCGATCATGGCGGTAACAGCTTTGGACCAACCCTCCTCTATGGCGCCATCAAAGTCAGGCGTGTTGGCGACTACCACTTCGGTCCCCATAAGTTCCATCGCCCGCCTGCGCTTGATGTTTTCGACGTCACCGGCGACATCCTCGTCGCGGGCCTCTACCGATGCGGTCGTGCATATTCCGATCAGTCGAGGCCTCGTGCGGGCTTTGAGGCTGAGAATTGCCTCTTCGAGACGATCCGCGCCGCCGACGATTATCGCGGCTTCGTTCATCGCCGTCGTTTGCAGCGGGATCGCTTCATTGAAATGCCTCACGAGCAGTGCGAGCGCGAAGCTCGTACATCCCTGGCTGCCATGGAGCAGAGGTATTGCGCCGTCGATGCCCAGAAAGGCGAAGGCAGCCCCAAGCGGCTGAGACGACTTGAGTGGGTTGACCGCCGCCGACTTAGTTTGTGATACGACGCGTGCCATAGTACGACCTCAACGTTCTTTGCGAGTGATCTCGCGGTTTTGGTTCGACGCGCTTACGCTTCTCTTTTCGCTCGCTTTGCAACGACCAAAGCCGGCTCCCATGGCGCCGGCTCGCGCACCTGCGGCCACATAGGGTTGTGGATTGCCAGGTCAATTTGTCGAGCAAGTTGCACCATTCCCTCGTAGCCAGCGTAAGCGTGATGACGCTCCTGATTAATATCGAGCCAGGGCAGTTTAGCCTTCAACGCTATATACTGGGTGCGCCCGCCCGACAGCATGATGTCAGCCTTTCTCTCGAGTAGAAGCGAGAAAAGCTCGCGCGGCGACATCGACTCGAACAGGAGGTTCTCCTCCTTCAGGGTCTGTTTCACTCGCTCCCGATCTTCGAGCGTCGATTTCTTGACTGATGTGCCGACGATCTCCATGCCGATCTCCATCAAGGCATGGACGACCGACCAGGATTTCACGCCGCCTGTATTTAGAAGCACGCGCTTGCCCTCGAGGCGAGGTCGGTAGGCTTCTAGCCTCTTCCACACCTTTGCCTCTTCTTCCGCTACAAGGATTTCCGTGCGATGCAAAAGCGAGGGGTCAGCACCCTTCCTTACAAGCAGATCGGCGATCCGCCGGAGCGCCTCCGAGGTGCCGGAAATGCCATAGAAGGAGCCCTCGAAAAATGGAATGTCCCACCGCTCCTGCATCTTACGTGCCAACGTAACGAACGCTGTCGAACACACCGTCATCGCTGCGCGTGAGCGGTGGGCGGAGGCGATTTGCAGATATCGCGCGTCTCCGGGAATACAGGCGCGGACGCGGATGCCGAGCTTATCCAAGAGCGGCTTCACCTGCCAGAACTCACCAGAGAGGTTAAATTCGCCGAGTATGTTGATGTCGCAAAGGCCTGGCTCATCGGGCTCCAAGGTACCTATGACATGCTTGAGTAGCGCCTCGCCCGCTAGCTTGTTGCCGAGGTTCTTAGATCCGACAAAGCCTGGCGCATTGACCGGCACCACCGGTAAGGCAAATTCGTCCGCCGCTCGCTTGCAAACAACCTCGATGTCGTCACCGATCATCGCCGTAACGCAGGTTGAATAGACGAAGATTGCCGCGGGCGCATACCCCTCCTTGATTTCCCGGATCGCTTTAAAGAGCTTCTGTTCGCTGTGTCCCATCACAATGTCGATTTCCGTAAGATCAGTCGTGAAGCTCGTGCGCCAAAGTGTTGGACCTGACGAGGCAGCGCCACGGTTGTCCCAGGAATTTCCCTCGCAGGCGAGCGGCCCGTGAATCAGATGCGCGACATCGGTGATCGGCTGCAGTGCGACCTTGGCGCCGTCGAAAGCGCAACCGCCGACAGCCGTTCCGGGGGCCATTGGCTTCGCGCAATCCCTTCGGCGAACCCTAGGGTCCTTGCTGCCGCTCCTCTCGCTCGCGAGCTCATGGAAGGCATCTGTGATTTTGGCGTTGAGCGAGGCCATTCGTCTGCCTTCATGCTGGGTTGAGAGATAGGCCGTTTGGGAGACCACCGCTCTTAGCGAGTGAGGTCATACGAATAGTCCGTCACACCGGCGTGCATTGTTTCGCGATCGAGGTTGTCGAAAATCTTGTCGAGGATCGCCGTTAAAAGACGCAGTCCGCCCTGGTAGCCCATGAGGGGGAATCGATGATGATGGTGCCGGTCAAAAATTGGAAACGTCAGCCGAACCAGTGGGGTACCGGTGTCCCGTTCGAGATACTTCCCATAAGAATTGCCTATCAGGAGATCCACGGGCTCAGTGAAAAGTAGCGAGCGCATTGCCCAGAGATCTTTGCCTGGCCAAACCTGTGCATTCTTCCCGAAGGGCGAGGATGCGAGGAGTTCCTTCATCTCGGCTTCCCAAGCCGAGGTGCCGTTTGTGGCGAGGCAGTGGGTTGGCTCGCCGCCGGTCTCCATGATGAAGCGCGCCATCGCATAAACGAAATCTGGATCGCCGTAAATCGCGTATTTTTTTCCATATAGCCAAGCTTGGCTATCCGCCATCGCATCGATGAGTCGACCGCGCTCCAGGCGGATCGCCTCGGGAATTTCTCTCCTGGAAATCTCCGATATCACCATCAGAAGTTCGTCGGTAGCTTGGACGCCGAGAGGGTAGTGGAAGGAGGTAGCCACTTGTCCAACGTCTCTGCAATAGTCCAGCGTCTTGCGAGTGTTGTAATGCTGCAGGGACAATGTCCACTCCGCGTTCAACGCCGCCTTCACGTCATTGATTTTGGTCCCGCCGTCATACATTCGAAATTCGCCATCGGAGGGCGTATCAAACTGATCTGATGCGTCCTGGATGAACATGTAAGTCACTTGCATCAAGTCGAGCAGGCGTTTTAATTCGCGATTGTTCCCAACGCAGAAGCCATCAAATCCAGGAATGATGTTGATAGAAGCGGTGGCTTCACTTCGCGCGGCGCCCTTCCAGAAATTCTCCAGCACACCTTTTACCATGCTGTCGTAGCCATCGACATGGCTGCCGACAAAGGCAGGCGTGTGGGCGAAGGGGACATCGAAATCGCGCGGGACCGAACCTTCACTTTTGGCGTTTTCGATAAAACCATGCAGGTCATCTCCGATGACCTCGGCCATACATGTGGTCGACACCGCGATCATCTTCGGGTTATAGAGCTTGTATGTGTTGGCGAGACCGTCGACCATGTTTTTCAAGCCGCCAAATACAGCCGCGTCTTCCGTCATCGATGACGAGACCACCGATGACGGCTCCTTGAAATGGCGAGATAGGTGCGATCTGTAGTAGGCTACGCAACCTTGGCTGCCATGGACAAACGACATCGTCCGCTCGAATCCCGCCGCTGCAAAGACCGCGCCGAGTGGCTGGCAGGCTTTGGCTGGATTAACCACAAGAGCTTGGCGGGCCAAGTTTTTTTCGCGATATTCCCAGGTCTTCGTGAATTCACGTTGGTCAGAGACAACCTGGTCCGGGTGTGGGCATTCGAATTTCAGCTTTTTTTTGGCCAACATCTTCCTGTATTCCGGCTCGCAGAATAGGGGCGCGTGGTCGAGAGTTTTCTTAGCTGATTGCGGCATAGGGTCACCTCTTTCAATCTGGCCGCGGCTCAAGGGCGGTCCAGAAACATGCGTCGCTTAAGCCCTGAGCGTTTTTTACGCGCGAACGCTAGGTTCTCACCCAGCAACCGCAGCCAAAGCGCGGTCTTTATTCCAGGGCGCGTCGTAGAGACCCCAAACTGGATTGTTAATTGCCATATCCATGTCCCGGGCGAAAATTGCGAAGCCATCATAACCGTGATACGGACCAGAATAGTCCCAGGAGTGCATCTGACGGAATGGAATGCCCATTTTCTGCACCGGGTATTTCTCCTTGATGCCGGATCCGACGAGATCGGGCCGAATTCCCTCAATGAATTTCTCTAGCTCGTAGCTATTCACATCGTCGTAGATCAGCGTGCCTTCTTTTACATAATGGCCAGTGCGCTGATAGTCGTCGCCGTGACCGAATTCGTAGCCGGTTCCTACGATTTCCATACCGAGGTCCTCATAGGCGGTGACGACGTGACGAGGACGCAATCCCCCGACGTAGAGCATCACCTGTTTGCCAGAGAGGCGCGGCCAATATTTGTCGATTACGGCCCAAACGAGGGGTTGGTATTTGACTATGACCTTTTCGGCTTTTTCCTGGATCTCCGGCCCGAAGTGCTTGGCAATGTTGCGCAGCGAGGCGTTGATTTGGTACGCCCCAAAGAAATTATACTCCATCCAAGGAATGCCATATTTTTCCTCCATGTGCCTGGAGATGTAATTCATCGACCGATAGCAGTGAATGAGGTTGAGTGCGGCTCTCGGCGCGCGCTCCACCTCCGCGAGAGTGGCATCTCCCGACCAGTTGCCGACCACGCGCAATCCGATCTCCTCGAGCAGGATGCGCGAGGCCCATGCGTCGCCGCCGATGTTATAGTCGCCTATGACATTTACGTCGTAGGGACCTGACTCGAATTTTATGTCTTTCTTGTCGAAGACCCAATCTCGAATTGCGTCGTTGGCGATGTGGTGGCCAAGCGATTGCGACACGCCACGGAAGCCTTCGCAGCGTACCGGCACAACGGTCGTCGCGTGTTCTTTGGCCTTTTTTCGCGCTACGGCCTCGATATCGTCGCCAATCAGGCCGATCGGACATTCTGATTGCAGGGTGACGCCATTGCTTAGCGGGAAAAGTTCAGCGATCTCATCGATGACCTTTTCCAGTTTCTTGTCACCACCGAAAACGATGTCCTTTTCCTGAAAGTCGGATGTAAATTGCATGGTTACGAACGTGTCGATGCCCGTCAGACCGACGTAATAGTTGCGACGTTGCGACCAGGAATATTGACCGCAGCCCACAGGCCCGTGTGAAATGTGAACCATATCCTTGATTGGTCCCCAGACGACACCTTTTGAACCGGCGTAAGCGCAGCCGCGGATCGTCATCACGCCTGGAACAGACTTGATATTCGACTTTACCTCGCATTCGCTAATCGCGTTTGCGTCCTTTTCGCTCGTTGCAAGGCTAAGGTGCTTACTGCGGCGCTTTGCTGCTTTGTCCGGATATTGCGACAGCACGTCCGTTATAAGCTTCGCATGTAAATCACTGTCATTCGCGTATTTGAAGGTCATTGACCCAACCCCTTGGAAAATCCGGCTGAAATCTCAACTGCGAAACCTCCCTCACGGGATGGCAGGCGCTTTGCGTGTCGCTGCTCGCTCGTGTCAGTGTGATCACTGGGCAGCTTTCAACTTGGCATCTCTGGCTTGAAGTTCGGCAAGCATCTGCTCGTCGGTCTTCATGATCCCGAAATCGAGAAGCATGTCCTCAAGTTCTTCCATGGTGATGGGGGTCGGGATGGTGCCTTTTCCAGAATTGTCATGTATTCTTTGGGCAAGTGTCCGGTACTCGGCCGCTTGCTGAGAGTCCGGCGCATATTGGATCACCGTCATCTTTCTAAGCTCGGCATGTTGGACTATGTTGTCGCGTGGCACGAAGTGGATGAGCTTAGAATTGAGTTTGGCAGCCAGCGCTTCGGCCAGGTCGAGTTCGCGGTCGGTCTGACGCTCGTTGCAAATGAGCCCACCCAGGCGGACGCTGCCGCCTGCAGCATATTTCAGGATGCCCCTGGCGATATTGTTGGCGGCATAGAGTGCCATCATTTCGCCGGACATGACGATGTAGATTTCCTGAGCTTTGTTTTCACGGATCGGCATCGCGAAGCCGCCGCACACAACGTCACCGAGAACGTCATAAGACACGTAGTCGACATCGTTGTAGGCGCCGTTCTCTTCGAGAAAGTTGATCGACGTGATAACGCCGCGGCCCGCGCATCCGACGCCTGGCTCCGGGCCGCCAGACTCCACGCATTTGATACCTTTATAGCCTATCTTGAGCACGTCTTCGAGTTCAAGATCTTCAACCGAACCTCTCGTCGCTGCGAGATCAAGAACCGTATCCTGGGCCTTCGAGTTCAAGATCAAGCGCGTAGAATCAGCCTTCGGGTCACAGCCGACGATGAGGATCTTCTGTCCATGGTCCACAAGGGCGGCTAGTGTGTTTTGGGACGTAGTGGACTTGCCAATTCCGCCCTTTCCATAGAATGCAATCTGACGCAGAGCTGCCATGCTTGGCGTTCCTTCATATGTTCGAGGCAACGCGGATGCGGAGGCCGTCCCGCTGCCTCGCAATAGCTCTCAAGATTCGTGCCAAGCGGGCCGCTTGAGCTGACGAACAATAATTCGCTGCGATTCCAGTTGTGTGGGCGCAAAATAGGGGGATTGAGAACAGGACGCTTGTCACGTAACCGACAAAAGGTGATGACAATGTCGAAATGGATTGTCACCCTCTGAGGGCCGATGAATGGTACTGACCCTTTGTGCAATATCTGACCAACCGACAGGATGTCTCATTTATCCATGTGTAGCTTCTAGGATTATTGTTCGAACAGCCTGTATCCCATCACCAGACCAGCCGTAACGAATTCTGATCACTTGCCGCAAAGCGCTGTTTCCGGCGATGATCAAGCGTCATGTCACTTCGATTACTCCACGGCTAGCAATCCACTTCACCGGGAAGGCGTAATTGATGCCGGGTCTGGTGCCCCGCATAGGGTTAACGTCCTACTCTGCTGTCCATCATGATAGTGGCAACGATGTCAACGAAGCTCTCGCCCCGCACAAATCATGACCCTTAGACGACGAAGAAGGCGCCATTTGTGACCATACGTCGTGCGGCACGCGTCCAAGTGGCCTAGCTGCTTCTTCAAGGGCACCCGCCCGGCGTAGATCGTTTAGAAAGCTCGGCCTTTCAGTGGCGTCTATCCTTCGCCAGCTTCAGAACAAATGATCTGCTCGTAATGTTCGAGGCCTTCGCCGAGTACCTTACTTCTCCCCGTCAGGGATCTTAATTGGCAAATTCCAAATGGCCCATTGAATTGGGGTACGTCATGAGTTGCGGCTTTGTCGCTACCTTTGTCGCTACCTTTGTCGCTACCTTTGTCGCTACCTTTGTCGCTACCTTTGTCGCTACCTTTGTCGCTACCTTTGTCGGTTATGACAAGCGTTCCTGTTCTCAATCCCCGTAATTTCCGCCCACATAACTGAAATCGCAGCGAATTGTTGTTCGTCATCTCAATCGGCCTGCTTGGCACGAATCTTGAGAGCTATTGCGAGGCAGCGGAGCCGCATTGCGGATAACCGCATTGCTTCGAACACATGAAGGAACGCCAAGCATGGCAGCTCTCCCAGATGTAGTGGTACTGATTGTCGGCACGCATTCGGCGGCCGAGCAGAAGGCCCTACGCCGTCACCTGCAGCGCAAACGCAGCGTCGATGACGTTTTCGTCATCCGCACCGTCTTCGTCCGGAGCTTCGACGAAGCCTGGAATGCGACGCTCGACAACACCAAGATCCAAGCCGTGGTTATTCGTAACGGGTTTCCCCTCCGCTCCCAGGACTGTCATCTGGCCACGTCGCACTGGGGACTCGAGGGGCTGGACGCCGACATCGAGGCCGTTCCGGAATCTGAGCTCGGCCCGACGCTCGGCCGCCTGATTGCGGAGTTTCGACCAGAGCTCGATCTCTATCTCTTCACCGACGGCAATGTTGAGGAAATCCCCGCGCACACGGGCGAGACCTTCAAGCGCATCTTCTTCCGCGAGGAGGACTGCGACGAACTCTATCCATCCATCATCCGCAACGTCGTGCAGCGATACGATACGCCGTTCTTCTTTGCCCTGCGCGACCACGCCAAACTGCCGGTAAGCAACTTCCACGCCTTGCCGGTCTCCCGCGGCAAGTCGATCAGACATTCGAACTGGATCGGCGATTTCGAGCAGTTCTATGGCACGGGCCTGTTCAGCGCGGAGAGCTCCGCCACCTCGGGCGGCCTGGATTCCCTGCTCAATCCGCGCGGCCCACTGAAGATTGCGCAAGAATATGCCGCCCGCGCCTTTGGCGCCAAGCGCTGCTTCTTTGGCACCAACGGCACTTCGACGGCCAACAAGATGGTAGTGCAGGCGCTTTTCGGGCCAGACGACGTGGTGTTGGTCGACCACAACTGCCACAAATCAAACCATTACGCGCTGGCGCTGGCAGGCGCGCGGCCCGTGTATCTGGATCCCTATCCGCTGAACGATTATTCCATATATGGCGCAGTGCGCCTACGGGAGCTGAAGCGGGTCCTTCTCGCCCACAAGCGCGCCGGCACGATCGACAGCGTTCGTGGGGTGGTGCTCACCAACAGCACCTTCGATGGCATCGTCTACACGCCCCAGCGCGTGATGGAGGAGTGCCTGGCGATCGCGCCGCATCTCATCTTCATGTGGGACGAGGCCTGGTTCGCCTTTGCTTGCGCGCATCCGACATACCGGCAGCGCACGGCGATGAAAAGCGCCGCCAACCTTTCAGCGATGCTGCAAGATCCTGACTATGCCGCCAGCTACGAGGCCTTCAGCGCCGAATTCAACGCCGAGGCCTGGAAGGACGACGAAAGGATCCTGAACGCGCGCCTCCTGCCGGATCCGTCGAAGGCGCGATCGCGCGTCTATGCAACCCAGTCAACGCACAAGTCGCTGACGGCACTGCGGCAGGCGACAATGACCCTCGTCTGGGATGAAGAGTTCGAGCAAAAGACCGAGGAGAACTTCAACGATGCCTTAATGACGCACACCTCGACCTCACCCAACTACCAGCTCCTTGCGTCGCTTGACGTCGCCCGTCGGCAGGTGGAAATGGAAGGCTACGGGCTCGTCAAGCGCATGCGGGAGCTCGCCGTGGGTCTGCCCGAGCAGCTGTCCTGCGATCCGCTGCTGAAGAAATATTTCCGGGTCATTGGCGTCGACGGTTTCGTGCCGCGGGAATATCGCGAGTCGAACGCGGAATCCTATTTCGACGAGAAGACCGGCTGGAGCAATTTCGAGACGGCCTGGCGGATGGACGAATTCGTCCTCGATCCGACGCACCTAACGCTGGAAATCAGCGCCACGGGCCTCAGTGGCAACGCGTTCAAGGACAAGCTGATGAATGAACACGAGATCCAGATCAACAAGACTACGCGCAACACTGCGCTGTTCATCGTGAATATCGGCAGCACACGCTCCCAAATCGCCCATCTGATCGGAGCGCTGAAGAAGATCGCTCGCGAAACAGACGAAAAAGTGCGCGATCTTTCCACAAGCCAGCGAAGCAGCCACGATCTTATCTCGCTGACGCAGGAGCAGCCGCCACTGCCGAACTTTTCAGCCTTCCATCCGGCGTTCCGCGCGATGGACTCTGCTATTAACCTGGGAACCACAGACGGCGACATACGCTCGGCACGCTCCTTGTCCCGTGACCCTGCAAACTGTGAATATCTCCCCCTCGACAAAGCCGAAGGCGCCATCGCCGGGGGCCGCAAACTGGTCTCTGCGAGTCTTGTCACCCCTTACCCTCCAGGCTCAGCCATTCTCGTGTGGGGCCAACTCATTAGTCCGGAGATACTGCAATATCTGTGCGCGCTCGATGTTTGCGAAATACATGGCTTCCGGCGGGAGCTGGGTTTGCGGGTTTTCAGGGAGGAAACGCTTCGCAGAGTTCTGGACGCACAAAAGTCGTCTCCCGAGCATGGAGGCGCGTCTTGAGTGTGCTCCCTCAAATATATGGGTTTCCTCATCTGTCACGCACCAATCCACATCTGCGCGTACCGATTTGCGCTAGCGAATCGATCCACACTTCCTCCCAAATTCCGGGGCGCGCCAACGGCCTCGGCCAGGTGCGTAAGTCGTTCCGCGACCGCAACGTCGCCTTCTCGACCTACAAGAATGCCAGCGAATCCGCCTATCTCGACAGTCTTGGCTCATCTCCCCCATGCCTAAATGGCGATGAAAATCTCCGGAAGTGTGCCCATCAGGAGCAGGGTATCTCGAAGAAGAAAGACAAGAAAGAAGAAAGGAGGCGCGATCAAGCGCAACAACCACTCGAAGAAAACGAGGGCCAATCATGAAACGCATTAGCAATATTGCCGAGCTTCGGCTCGCCATGCGCCGCAATAAGCGCCCAATCTATTTCATTTCCCCGACGAATTTCAATTTGATGGGCATCGACGAATGGGTAGGGAGCTTCAAGTTCATCAACTCCATCGACTGCTACGATGGGCGGCATCCAAACGTCTTCGTTCCCTCCAAAATCCCCCATGCCCGCTGCAAGAGCATTGAGGGCGTCAACAACCACCTGCTCCAGTGCGAGGAAGTGATCGACTATATCGCCAGGGGCGGCCCCGACCCGGTCGCCGTCTTCCTGATGTTCGACGAGACGACCGAAAAAATTTGCACGGAACACGGTATCGAGATCTGGCATCCTAAGGCCAAGTTGCGTCAGCGCTGCGACGACAAGATGGAGACCGTGCGCATCGGCAACAAGGCGAGCGTGCCCTCCGTGCCCAACACGCTGGGCCCCGCCCGCACCTATGAGGAACTTCGTTGTTCGGCGAGAAAGGCTGGTCTCGGCGCCGACCTCGTGGTGCAGACTGCATTCGGCGACAGCGGCAAGACGACCTTCTTCATCGCCAGCGAGGATGACTTCAACCGTCACGCCGCGAAAATTTCCGCGGAAGACGAGGTCAAGATCATGAAGCGCATCAACTGCCGCAGCGCGACCATGGAGGGCTGCACCACGGCCTCCGGCACGCTCGTCGGCCCACTTATGACCGAAGTGGTCGGTAAGCTGGAGCTGACGCCCTACAAGGGCGGCTGGGCCGGCAATGAAATCTTCGCCGGCGCCTTTTCCGAAAAGGTCCGCGCCAAGGCGCGCGACATGGCCTACCGCTTCGGCAATCAGTTGCGCGAGGAAGGCTATCGCGGCTATTTCGACCTCGATTTCCTCATCGATGTTGAGGCCAACGAAGTCTATCTCGGCGAGCTCAATCCGCGCATATCCGGCGCAAGCTCGCTGACAAACCAAGCCGCCTTTGCCTATGCCGATGCGCCGCTCTTCCTATTCCACCTATTGGAATTTTCCGGTATCGAGTACGACATCGACGTCGAGGAACTGAACGATCGTTGGGCACGCGAGGAATTCATCGATTCCTGGTCGCAGTTGATTCTCAAGTGGACCGAGGACCTCGTCGGAACAGTTACCGATGCACCGGCGACGGGCATCTACCGCATGGCGCCAGACGGCAGCGTGTCCTACCAGCGCTTCGACTATCATCGGCAGGCGATCGAGAGCGATGAGGAGGCTCTCTTCGTGCGCTTCACCGGCCGCGGCGACTCCCTACAGAGGGGCGTCGACCTCGGAGCCCTGATCGTGCGGGGGCGGGTGATGGACGACGAATTCGAGCTGAACGAGCGCGCCCACAACTGGATCACGGGCATCAAGCGCCTCTATGCCAGTAAGCCGGTCACCGAAATCCAGTGCGACGAAGCGAAGGAGCCGATCCGTTGAAGATTCGGCAGGACGCCATGGACTTCAAGTTCGAAGCTATAAACGAAGATGTACCCGGTCCCAAATGGCGCCGGGTGTTCGATCGCCATTGGCCCGTCTACAGCCGCTGGTTCGTGCGCGAAGGTGTCCGATCGCGCCCAACCCATTCCGTGAGCCTCAATGCATTGCGGACACATATGCCGAAACTGCTGCCGACCTACGAGGCCATCGTGGAGACGGCCGGCGGCGGGGATCTCGAAGCCCGCTTCCTATCCATGTGGTGCCCGCCCTTCTATGTGGGCGGCTGTTCGCAGGCGATCGTGACCGGTGCGGAGCCGTCGCTCATTCGCAACTATGACTACAGCCCGCGCCTTCTCGAAGGCACCTGGCTCGCGTCGCGCTTCAACGGCAAGCGCGTCGTCGCGGTGGTCGATTGCCTGTGGGGCGTGCTCGATGGCATCAATGAGGACGGGCTGGCGGTCTCGCTCGCCTTCGGCGGGCGCACAGCCGTGGGGCAGGGATTCGGCATGCCGGTTGTGCTGCGATACGTGCTGGAGTTTGCCAACACCACGGCCGCAGCCGTTGCCATGCTCCGTGATATTCCAGTGCACATGTCCTATTCCATCGCGGTGATCGACCGTCAGGGAAACCACGCGACCGTCTATGTAAATCCGGATCGCCCGGCGGAAGTGGTGGAGCGTCGCGTCAGCACCAATCACCAGCACGGCGTAGAATGGGCGTGCTACGCCGAGATCACCAATTCGGTCGAGCGCGAGGCGGCGGTGGAGAAATTGCTGCCCGCCTCGGCGAGTATCAAAAGGGTTCTTGCCGGCTTCCATCGCCCCCCCGTGTATCAGACACACTACGGACGTGACTGCGGCACGCTCTACACTGCCGTCTACCGGCCTCTCGACGCCTCGGTGGAACTGGTTTGGCCGGGGTCAGTCTGGCGGCAGTCCTGCGCCGATTTCCAGGACGAGGTGCGGACCATCCGCTTCAACGACGGGGAGTTCGCCGGCCTCGCCCCGACCTTCAGGCAAGGCACGGTGAGCAGTTGACGATCTTGTAAATCGATCATTTTGACCTCGTAACGGCCGAGGCCGTGAGCCGGTGACCACGCAGAGTTTTTCGTTGCAGCGGGCGCTCGGCCGATATTTTTTTATCTCTTGCGATCAGCGAGTGGGACTATGTTAGCTTTTCAACTTTAATGTTGACAAAAGTTAATAATACCACATAACGTCTCCTCATGCCGAAAGGCACAAGAGAAATATCGGGAGGAGAACAAGATGAATTCCTTGAGCGGATTCCGCCCACGGGGTGCGGGCGCGGTGCTGCACGGCGCGGCCCTCGTCGCTATGGGATTATGTTGGACCGTGCCGGCCTTCGCCGACGATGTAATCCGCGTCGTTTCGCCTTACCAGACTACGACGCTTGATCCGATGCGCTCCGCAGCGGCCGGCAATATCGAAACCTACGGCCAGCTTTATTCGCGTCTGCTGCGCCGGAACTCCGAAACCGGCGCGCTCGAGCCGGGGCTCGCCGAGAAATGGGAAATTTCGCCGGAAGGCAAGAGCTACACCTTTCATCTGCGCGATGCCCAGTTCTCGGACGGTTCGCCGATCACGGCTGCCGACGTGGCCTTCAGCCTCAACCGTATCCGGAGCGACAAGAGGTCGGCTTATCCTGCGCCGCTGGGGGCCGTGGAATCTGTGACCGCGGCGGATGCGAAAACCGTGTTGATCACGCTCAAGTCGGCCTTCGCGCCTTTCCTTGGCAACGCGGAAATCTGGAACATGGGCATCATCTCGAAGGCCGATGTCGAGAAGCGCGGCGAGGAGGCGGCTTTCGCCACGGTCCCGGTTACGTCCGGCCCCTATGAAGTCAAACAGTGGAAGCCGAACGAGAAGCTTGTTCTCCAACCCAATCCGCACTACTGGCGCAAGGGCTATCCGAAGTCGGACGCCACGGTCGAGTTGATCGAGATCACATCTCCCGAAACCCGCATCGCTATGCTGAAGGCCGGCGAGGTCGACGTGGTGCGCGCGGTGCCGTGGGCGCAGATCGACGAGCTGAAGGCGGCCGAGTCGGTAGATATGCGGCTCGAGCCTTCGACCACGATCTACATGACTCTGCTCAACCACAAGCGCGAGCCCTTCTCCAATCTGAAGGCGCGGCAGGCGGCCAGCATGGCGATCGACAACAAGGCCATAGCCGCAGCCATCACGCGTGGCTATGCCGAACCGGCGAACACCACGCTGCCGGGCAGCGTCGATTTCCATGACAAGGATTACCCGGGTATTCCGCACGAACCCGCCAAGGCAAAGGAATTATTGGCCGAATCCGGCATGGCGGGGCGCGACGTAAAGATCCTGGCGACCGCCGATGCGCCGGCGCAGCAGACGGCACTGCTGATCCAGGCCCAATGGCAGGCGATCGGGTTGAAGCCTGTGATCGTCAACGTCGATGGCGCCGCCTGGTGGGATGCCACCGGCAAAGGCGATTACGACGCTGCTGCCAACTGGTGGTACAACGAAACCCCCGATCCTGACCTTGCCGTCCGCTGGGCCGTGTGCGGATCCTGCGGCTCGAACTCCTACAACACGTTCTATGCGAACGCGAGGGTTGACGCGCTCGTGGAGCAGGGCACCAAAGAGGCCGATCAGGGCAAGCGCGCGGAAATCTACAAGAAGATTCAGAAGATCACCACCGAGGAGGTGGCGCAGATCCCCCTCTATTATGCGCCAAACGCGGTTGCCTATTCGAAGCGTCTCCAGGGTCTCAAGCTGACGCCCTCGCTACAGTGGACGCTGGAAGAAACCTCCATCGGCCAGTGAGCCGCCTCCACCCCTGACGCTCGAACCGGAGAACCGGATTGCCCCTTCTGCAACTCATTTCGCGGCGCCTGCTGCAATTGATCGGTGTGCTTGCCGGTATTAGCCTCGTGACGTTCCTTTTAGTGCACATGGCCCCCGGCGATCCCGCGCGGCTTCTTGCCGGGGAGAGGGCGAGTGCTGAAACCATCGCTGCGATCCGGTCGCAATATGGGCTCGACCTGCCGCTCTGGCGGCAGTTCCTGACCTATCTTGCCAATCTCGCTTCGGGCGATATCGGCCTGTCGCTGCGCTTTCAGCGACCGGTGAGCCAGCTTATTAAACAGTTCATGTGGCCGACGCTGTTCCTGACCGGCTATGTGCTGTGCCTCGCCATCCCGCCGACGGTCGTGCTCGCCATCCTCGGCGCCCGCCGTCCAGGCGGCATCGCAGACCAGACCGTTCGCCTTTTGGGGATTGCCGGCCTCACCATCCCTGTATTCTGGCTGGGCATCATGATGTCGCGCTTCTTCGGCGTCAGCCTCGGCTGGTTTCCGGTCTCGGGCTACGGCACCGGTTTCACAGGCCATCTTCATCACCTCTTTCTGCCGGCCCTGTCGACGGCCATCTGGCTTGTGCCGGTTCTGACTCAGAGCCTGCGTGCCGCCCTTATCGAAAAAACGACGGCCGACTTCGTTACCGCCGCGCGGGCGCAGGGCGCAACAGAGCGGCAGATATTCTGGCAGACCATGTTGCCGAACGCCGCGCTGCCGACGCTCAACCTGCTCGGCGTCATGGTGGCCTTCATGATCGGCGGCGCCGTCATCGTCGAAACCGTCTATGCGGTGCCCGGCCTCGGTACGCTGATGGTCAACGCGCTGCTCGGCCGCGACTACTATGTCGTGCAGGGCTTGACGCTGATCTTCGCGGTCTCGACCGTCCTGATCACGCTGATGGTGGATCTGCTCACCGCCTTCATCGATCCGCGCGTCCGGTTCTGAGGAGATAGCCCATGGCTGACAGCCCTATTCTTGTGCAAACCGCGCCACCCGTCGGCAGCATTACCCCTACCATCCTGATTGCAGCCGTCATTCTTGGTGGATGGTTGGTGATGGCGCTAGCCGCCTCCGCGATCGCGCCCTATGATCCCAATGCTATTGACATCATGAATATGCTTTCGCCGCCGAGTGCCGCCCATTTGTTCGGCACGGACCAAGTCGGTCGCGACGTCTTCTCGCGGGTTCTTTTCGCAAGCCGGGTCGATCTGCTGCTGTGTGTGGCCGGGGTGCTTCCGCCCCTCCTGATCGGCACGACGATCGGGCTGTTGAGCGGCTATTTCGGCGGTGCGGTCGATACCTTGTTCATGCGCATCTATGACCTCACCGTCGCGTTCCCCTTCTTTGTTCTGGTGCTGGCCATTGTCGGCGTGCTCGGGCCGGGGCTCGTCAACTTCATCCTGGCGCTGACCCTCGTTGGCTGGGTCAGCTATGCGCGTTTGGTGCGGGCGCAGGTCCTGACGATCCGCGAAAGCGAGTATATCCAGGCGGTCAAATGCCTCGGCTATTCTCCGGCCACCATACTCAGCCATCATGTGCTCCCCAACGCGATCGGACCGGTCATCGCCTATGCAGCCAGCGACGCGGTGCTCGTCATGCTCGCCGGCGCAAGCTTCGGCTTCCTCGGCATGGGCGCGCAGCCGCCGCTCGCCGAATGGGGCGTGATGATCGCCGACGGTCAGGCTTTCGTGCAGCAAGCCTGGTGGATCTGCCTGTTTCCGGGATTGGCCGCCATTTCGCTCGGCCTCGGTTTTGCTCTGCTCGGCGATGGACTGGGGCAGATACAGCGGATGGGAGTTACGGCATGAGCGGGGGGGAAACGGGCAAGCCGCCGCTGCTTGAAGTCAAGGATCTGTGCGTCAGCTTCGGTGGTTTCGCGGCGGTGAAGAACGTATCGTTCACGCTCCAGCCGGGAGAAATCCTCGGCATCGTTGGCGAAAGCGGTTCGGGCAAATCCGTGACCTGCCGCGCCCTGATGCGGCTGCTGTCGGCTAAGGCACGCGCCGACGGCACGGTTAGGCTCGACGGACGCGACCTGCTGACGCTTGGCGAGGACGAGCTGTGCGCCATTCGCGGCCGCGACATCGGTATGATCTTCCAGAACCCGGCATCGCATCTCGATCCATTGCGCCGCATCGGCCCGCAGGTCGCGGCGCCGATGATCCGGCACCTCGGGATCGGCAAGCGCGAAGGCCTACAACGCGCGATTAAGCTGCTGGAGGATGTGGGTATACACGAGCCGGAAAAGCGCGCACGGTCCTATCCGCACGAGTTTTCCGGCGGCATGAAACAACGGGCGATGATCGCTGCCGCCATCGGCTGCCAGCCGAAGCTGCTGATCGCCGACGAGCCGACGACCGCTCTCGACGTCACGGTGCAGGCCCGCATCCTGGAACTGCTCAAGGAGCTCAATCGCAAGAACGGGCTGGCGATGATCCTCATTTCGCACGATCTCGGCGTCGTCGCGGATATCTGCTCGCGTGTGGTGGTCATGCGCAATGGCGAGGTGGTGGAACAGGGGCCGATCGACGACGTCATCAACCGGCCGCGCCATCCCTATACAAGACTGCTGATCGAATCCCAGCCAGGCCGCAAGAGCTATGGCACTGCGAGCGGTCCGGATCGGGCAACGCCGCTGCTGAGCATCGAAAATCTTTCGGTGACGTTCCCCGCCGGGCAGGGCCTGCTCAGCGGCTTCGGAACCGACAATTCCTTCCGGGCCATCGACGGCATAGATCTTAAGATCAATACGGGCGAAACGGTTGGTATCGTAGGCGAAAGCGGCTCCGGCAAGAGCACGCTCGCCCGGTCGATCATTCGCCTGAACACGCCGAGCGGTGGCGCGATCCGCCTGGACGGGCAGGATGTCGGCGCATTCGGGGGGGAGGCGCTGACGGCGTTCCGTCGCCGTGTGCAGATGGTGTTCCAGAACCCGTACGATTCACTCAATCCGCGCCTGACCATTGCCGAGGCCGTCGCCGAGCCGATCTGGCGGCATGGCATCGCGGACCGAAAGGCGGCGCGGAAAGAGGCCGACGTCTTGCTGGATATGGTAGAATTGCCGAGCAGCCTGCGCGATCGCAAGCCACAGCAGCTTTCCGGCGGCCAATGTCAGCGCGTCGGCCTTGCACGAGCGTTGGCGCTGAAACCGCAGCTTCTCATCGCCGACGAAATCACCTCGGCGCTTGATGTCACGACACAGGCGCAGATCCTGGAATTGCTCGTGCGGCTCCAGCGTGAGCGCTCGCTGACGCTGCTCTACATCTCGCACGATCTCGCCGTGGTGAGCAGCCTTTGCCAGCGTGTCTATGTCTTCAAAGCCGGGCGCATTGTAGAGCAGGGCGTGGCGTGGCAGGTTCTGTCCACGCCGCAGGACCCCTATACGCAGGCGCTGGTCGGCTCGTTGGCTCGGCTGCCGTCGGCCCGGACAATTCCCCCTTCGCAACCGGTAGTGATCCATGCGCCTTAATGAGTATGCGGCCCATGATGGAACCGGCCTCGCCCACCTGCTGGCGAAAGGCGAGGTCACGCCAAAGGAGCTCGGCCGGTGCGTCGAACAGGCCGTCGCGGCCGTGAACCCTGCGCTGAACGCCGTCATCGAACTCTATCCGGACGCGCTCGAGATCCTGCCGGAGGTGACGTCCGCCACCCCCTTCGGCGGAATTGCCACCCTCACCAAGGACTTCCCAATCGAAGCGGGCCGCCCGGCCGAGTTCGGCAGCCGTCTCGCGCAAGGTTTCCGCGCCGGCCATGACTCCGTCTACTGGACACGGTTGCGCGCCGGCGGCCTAAACAATGTCGGCCGCACGACGAGTTCCGAATTCGGCGTGCCGGCGGCGACGGAATCGCCCCTTTATGGCGCAACGCGCAATCCTTGGAACCCAGAGCGCGGCGTCGCGGGTTCCAGCGGCGGTGCGGCGGCAGCCGTCGCCGCAGGCATCGTGCCTTTTGCACAGGGCAGCGACGGGGGTGGATCAATTCGCAATCCGGCCGCGTTCTGCGGCTTGATCGGTCTGAAACCTTCACGCGGGCGGGTTACCGGCGCGCCGAATGGGAATGCCCCGCTTCTGGGCCTGGCAACAGCCTTCATGCTCACACGCTTAGTCCGCGATACCGCAGCCCTGCTCGACCTGTGCCATGGCCCGGATGCCGGCGACGGCTATGAGATCGTGCCGCCAGTGGTCACCTATCTCGACGCCATCAAGCACCGGCCGCAGGGGCTGCGCATCGCCCTGTGCACGCGCTCATGGTCCGGTGTGCAGATCGACCCGGAGGTTGTCACCGCGACAAGATCGGCGGCGGAGCGGCTTTCATCCCTTGGCCACCATGTCGAAGAGGCCTCGCCGGATTTTGATTATCCGGCCTTCCTCCAGGCGCAGAAGGTCATCTGGGCAGCCGACGCCGCCGCACATATGCCGGCGATGGCGCGGCATATGAATCGCTCGCTCGAGGAAGCGCTTGGCACAAGCGTATATGCTCTTTATCGATGGGGGCTCGGCATCAGCGGTGCACAGCTTATCGACGCGCTTGCCGTCTATGACCGGGTGACGCGGCAGGTCGGGCGCTTCTTTGCCGGATATGATCTTTTGCTGACACCGACCAGCGCAATGCTGCCGGAACCGATCGGCACGTTCGATCCCGATCGAGCGGGCATCGATGCGGAAGGCGTATTCAATGATCTTGCGCCGAAGGAGACTTATACTGCGTTGTTCAATGCGACGGGACAGCCCGCGATCTCCCTACCGCTTGGAAGCAGCCGGGATGGTCTACCTATCGGGATCCAGCTTGTCGCCCGTTTTGGACGTGAGGATCTGCTGCTTGCGGCGGCGCGGCAAATCGAGGAAGAAGTGGACAGCGCTCCCGGCGTCTGGGGGCAGGGGCGTCCAGCCATTCACGCCGGCAATTTCTAGGAGTCTGTCACTGTGGTGAAAGCACGAAGCGGCAAGGATGCTAACGGATCGAGCGACGTCGAGCAGAAAATAGACATCGAAGCGATCCTGCGCGACCGCATGTCCGGTTTCTCGCCCTCGGAGCAAAGCCTTGCGGCTTATATCTTGGATAATATTCAGATATTGCCCTTCGAGACCGGCAGCAGCATAGCTGAGGCGGTGGGCGTCAGCGAAATGACCGTCACGCGGTTCGTTCGTGGCCTCGGTTTCGAGAACCTGCGCGACCTCAAGAAGCGGTTGCGCGTCGCGGTCGCGGACAAGGACAGCGAAGTCGACGATTACATGGCCCGCTTTCAAATGCGCGAAGGCCGACAGCAGATGCTGCAGGAAAGCCTGCGGCTGGAACTCGACGCTATCGTGAAAGCCTACGCCTTGACTACCACGGACGTGTGGGACGAGGCCGCAAGCCTGCTCGTGAAGGCGCGCACCATCTATGTCGTCGGCTTCCAGGCCTCGAAGGGGCTGGCCATGGATTTCGCCAGCCGCCTGCTCTGGGCGCGCTCCAACGTGATTTTCATCGACAACGCCTCGGGCACGTTTGGCGAGATCATCAATGCAGATCCCAAGCAGAGCGCCGTCGTCCTCGTTGACACGGCCTCGTACGCGACCCGCGGCATCAAGCTGGTGGAGAAGCTGAAGTCGATGGACATGCCGCTGGTCATCGTCACCGACAAGTTCAGTCACTGGGCTTTTGCCTATACGCGCTTCGTCTTCGAGGCGCATACGCATGTGAAAACCTTCTGGGATTCTACGGCAAGCCTCAGTGTCGTACTCAACCTGCTCATCGACGCCGTTGCCACTAAATTAGGGCCGAAGGCTAAGCGTAACTTCGCCAAGATGAGCGACATGGGCACCCTCTTCGGGGAGTTCGTCGGAGGCAGCTATCTCCGCCGCAACGATTGATCCATTTCAACCGCAAGTGAGAGCATGAATGACCAGTATTTCGCCATTCCGTGATCCGACTTTACCCTGCAATATTCGCATTCCAATCCAAGACTGGGACCGCGCGCCCTGGAATCGCTGGACCTTCCAGCATGTCCGGGAAATACTGCCGACAACGCAGGTCTGGCGTGGAGCGGGTCCGGCAAGCGTGTTGCCGGCCGATCTTCGGGATATCGACGTCATCCCCTTCGAGGCGGAGGGGCAGGCTTATACCATTGGCAGCTTCCTCGAGACGAGCTATGCCAATGGCTTCCTGGTGCTTCATGGCGGTAAGATCGTCGCCGAGCGTTACCTGAACGGTATGACACCGTATACCCAGCACCTGTCGCAATCGGTCGCCAAGTCGGTCGTCGGCACCCTTGCGGGCATCTTGATCGGCCGCGGGATGGTCGACCCGACCGCGTCTCTGACGCACTATCTCCCCGAGCTGGAGGCGACGGCCTACAACGGCGCGACCGTGCAGCACGTGCTCGACATGACAAGCGGCGTGGCCTTCGACGAGACCTATACTGCGCTCGATTCCCACATGGCGCAGCTGGATGTCGCCAGTGGTTGGAAGAAGCTTGTCAACCCGAACTGGCATACGAATGTCTGGGACCTGATGCTGTCTTTGAAGGATCTGGAGTGCCCGCACGGTACCTCCTTCCGCTATCGATCGATCGAGACGGATGTACTGTCCTTCGTTCTACAGCGTGCCGCCGCTACCCCGCTTGCAGAACTCGTCAGCCGTGAATTGTGGGCGCCGATGGGGGCGGAGGAAGACGCCTATTTTACCGTGGACGCTGCCGGCTATGCTTTGGGTGATGGCGGGTTCAATGCGACGCTTCGCGACTATGCGCGTCTCGCCCTACTGCACCTTCGCGGCGGCGAGATCGACGGCCGGCGCATCGTGCCGACCGAGTGGATTGCCGGGACACGGTTCGATGCTGATCCGAGACTCTTCGGTGGCATCTATCAAGAGGTTCTGCCCGCCGGCGCGTATCACAACCAGTTCTGGATCGAGGATACGGCACACGGCGTGTATATGGCCCGCGGGGTCTTCGGGCAACTGATCTATATCGACCCGGGGGCGGACTTCGCGGCGATTGTCCTGTCGAGTTGGCCGGAATTCGTCAGCACGACGCGGACGCGGACAGCGCTGGCGGCGGTGAGGGCTGTAAGAGAAGCGCTGTTGTAGTCGCAATCGGGCTATTCTCCTGTTCAGATTGACGTGATCGCCGAGAAGCTGCACCGACATCGCTCAAGCATTCGCCGTGAGCTGCGCCGCAATACCTTCGAGGGTCGTGAGATGCCGGACCCCAACGGTTACTATTGCATGATGGCCAATGACATGGCGCGAAAACGGCGTGCCAAGTTGGGCAAACATGACCGGTTCGCGCAGCTGCGCCAATCGGTGATCGAGCGCATCCTGCATGGCTCGTCGCCGCAGCAGATTGCCGGCGCCTGGAGCTGCATCCGATCTCTGTCAGTCATGAGACGATCTAAAAGTTCGCCTATTCAGCGGAGTGCCATGCGATCAAGCTGTGCGACATCTGCCGGAACATAGTTGTTTAGTCCCGGCATTTGATGGATAGGATCGATGATGAATCGATCTGGCTCGGAAGTCCACCTTTTGCAGATGAACTCGTAGGGGGTGAGGCCCTTTAGTGTCTTGAGCCTGCGCCCAAAATTGTAGGCGTCGATGAAGTCGGCGAGATGCTTTTTCAGTTGTGCGTGATCGTCGTAGTGGAAGCGCTTGACAGTCGCTTCCTTGATCGTCCGGTTCATCCGCTCGACCTGCCCATTGGTCCATGGGTGCTTAACCTTTGTCAGGCGATGCTCGATCTCGTATTCCTCACAGACTCGGTCGAAGATGTGCTGGAAGGCATTTTGGTCACAGGCCCGGTTGGTGAACTGGATGCCATTATCGGTCAGGATAGTATGGATGGTGTAGGGCACCGCCGCGATCAGGTTGCGCAGGAACTGGGCGGCATTCATCTTGCCAGCTTTGGCATAGAGCTCAGCGAAGGCGAACTTGGACGTGCGATCAATCGCCACGAAGAGATAGAGCTTGCCCTCAGCCGTCTGCACCTCGGCAATATCGACGTGGAAGTAGCCGATCGGGTAGCTTTTGAACTTTTTCTTCGGTTCTTTGTCGCCTTTCACTTCCGGCAGGCGTGAAATGCCGTGGCGCTGCAGACACCTGTGCAGGGACGAACGTGTCAGATGCGGGATCGTCGGTTGAAGGGCATAGAGGCAGTCATCAAGAGGCAGCAATGTATGCCTGCGAAAGGCGACGATGACGGCTTCTTCTTCAAGGGAGAGGATTGTCGAATGCGGGTCCTTCGGGCCTGTCGGAAGATCGGCCAATGATGTCCGTCTCTTCCATTTGGCTATTGTCTTCTGATTGACCCCATACCGCTTTGAAAGCGCTCTCAGGCTCTCTTCACTATTTTGTATTGCTCGACGGATTGCCTCTGTCGTTGTGGCGCTCCCGTGTAGAACCTGGCCCATAGTGCCTCCCTCCATTCTAAGGAAAATAATGCACCATCAAATGCCGGGACTAAACACATAGTGCCAGACGTCGGCCCGGTACGCCAGGCTCCGTCATGTCCGGGTTTTTAGCCGGGAGGTCAACATTCTGAACCCCGATGTGGTCGCCGCACGCAAGCAGTTCGGGTATCGGGAATGCGTTCTGATGCAGTTCCGCAAGAAGTTCGGAAAGGCCAACGTGACGTCGCTGGTCGAACGGGTCATCCGATTCCATGATGGACGACTTAACAGGCTGCTGAAATTGACGCTGCGTTGCCGGCGCCCTTCCTGCCGCGCGACGTGATCGTCGCCGAGGCCATTGCCACTTGGATCGGCCAGAAGGAGCACTCATCGAACATCACGGCGTGATCGATCAAGCCGATAGCTTATGAAATGAGGTAACCGCTGCCGGTCTTCAGCACCGTCCGGCAAGAATTCAAGAGGCCCTCCCCGCTTCCGTGGGGAGGGCCTCATTTCTTCCTATTCCGCCGCCATTTCCGATTCCTCGGCGTGATTGGAGAGGGAGCCGCCGGACTGGCGGTTCCAGAGGTCGGCATAGATACCGCCAGCCTCGATCAACTCGCCGTGTGAGCCGGCCTCGATGATCCGGCCCTTGTCGAGTACGATCAGCCGGTCCATCTCCGTCAGCGTCGAAAGCCGGTGGGCGATGGCGATCACCGTCTTGCCTTCCATCAGGGTGAAGAGGTTTTTCTGGATCGCCGCCTCGACTTCCGAATCGAGCGCCGAGGTTGCCTCGTCGAGCACCAGGATCGGCGCGTCCTTCAGGAAGACGCGGGCGATCGCGACGCGCTGCCGCTGACCACCGGACAACTTGACGCCGCGTTCGCCGACCTGTGCGTCGAGCCCCGCGCGGCCCTGCATGTCGACGAGGCCTTCGATGAACTCCCAGGCATTGGCGCGTTTGGCGGCCTCGATCACCTCGTCGTCCGTTGCTTCAGGACGACCATAGGCGATGTTGTCGCGGATCGAGCGATGCAGCAGCGAGGTGTCCTGCGTCACCACGCCGATCAGCGAACGCAGGCTTTCCTGCGAGACACCGGCGATATCCTGCCCGTCGATGGTGATGCGGCCATCCTCAAGATCATAAAAGCGCAGCAGCAGGTTCATCAGCGTCGTCTTGCCGGCACCGGAGCGCCCGACCAGACCGACCTTCTCGCCTGCCTTGATGTCGAGCGACAGGTTGTCGATGACGCCCTTGCTCTTGCCGTAGTGGAAGCGGATGCGGTCGTAGTGGATCGCGCCCTTCTTCGCCGTCAGGGTGGGTGCGTCCGGCTTGTCGACGATGTCGTGCTGTTTGCTCATCATCTCCATGCCGTCATAGACCGTACCGATATTCTCGAACAGCGCCGTGACTTCCCGCATGATCCATTGCGACATGAAGTTGAAGCGCATGGCAAGACCGATAGCGATGGCGATGGCGCTGACCGAGATCGCTCCGCTCAGCCAGAACCAGATCGACTGGCCCGAGATGACGAAGAGCGCAACACAGTTGTTCAGGTAGACGCAGATGTGGAAGAGCGCCACCTTGCGCAACTGCTTGTGCACAATCTGCAGGAACTCGTCCATGCTTTCCTTGGCGTAGACCTCCTCGCGGCCCGCATGCGAAAACAGCTTAACCGTCGCGATATTCGTATAGCTGTCGACCACACGTCCCGTCATCATTGAGCGCGCATCCGCCTGCGCCGCCGCGATCTTGCGAAGCCGCGGCACGAAATAGGCAACGATGCTGATATAGACGGCCAGCCAGACGAGGATCGGGATCATCAGCCGCCAGTCGGCTGCCGCAATCACGACGATCATCGTCAGGAAGTAGGTCACGACATAGACGAAGACATCGAGGATCCTGATCACCGTTTCGCGTACCGCAATCGAGGTCTGCATCACCTTGGTCCCGACGCACCCGGCCGCCTCGTTGGCGAAGAACGACATGCTGTGGCGCAGCAGGAAGCGGTGCATCTGCCAGCGTGCGCTCATCTGATAATTGCCGAGCATCATCTGATGCATGATGAAAGACTCGAGCCCAGCCGTCAGCGGCAGGCCGACCAGCACCAGCGCCGCCATCCAGAAAAGCTTGTGACCTTCTCTCTCCAGGAATGTGGCGCGGCCGGCATTGGTCAGCCAGCCGACGATGTCGCCGAGGAACTGGAAGAGCGCCACTTCGCCGATAGCGATCAGCGCGGTCAGCACGGCCATCAGGCCGAGCCAGGGCGCAGCCGGCTTGCTGTAATGCCAGCAAAAGGCAAAGAGACCTTTCGGCGGGGCGACAGGGTCCTCGCTGGGAAAGGGATTGAGTCGCTGTTCGAACCAGCCAAACATTGATTGCTCCAAGCGGTTGCTCTCAGTTGATTTTCCCATCGTCGTCACGACATTTCCTCCAGGTTTTGAGCCGTTTCTCGAGTGACGGCAGCCACACAAGCTGCCGTCTTTACCTGTGAAGACCTTCAGGCGTTGTGCCAGATGGCGCTGGAGCGCAGCGCCGGCGGTCTCACCTCAAGCCTTAAAAAACTTGTCCGTTCCGAGGGCCTCCATAGCTTCGGCAATCCGAGAGAGCGCAAGAACGTAGGCGGCAGTGCGCAGGGTGATGTTCTTCTCTCGCGCATATGCCCAAACGGCCTCGGCTTCCTTTTCCATTGCCGTCTTCAGCCGCGCATGCACCTGGTCGAGGGTCCATCGATCGCCCTGGCGGTTCTGGAGCCATTCGAAGTAAGAAACCGTAACGCCACCAGCGTTCGCGAGGATATCCGGTAGAATTACGACGCTCATGGCCTCGAGGATCTCGTCGGCCTCCGGGGTGATCGGGCCATTGGCGAGTTCGACAATAACCGAGGCCTTTATGCTTCCCGCGTTGCCCTTGTGAACCATATTCTCCAGGGCTGCCAAGGCGAGGACCTCACATTCGACCGCCACGAGCGCGTCGCCAGGAATCTCGGATACCCCAGCCGAACCTGCCATGCTGGTGACACTTCCGCCGCGACGCTTGGCGTCAAGCAGTTCGCCGATGTCGAAACCAGCCGGGGCATGGACCGCACCCTTAGAGTCCGAGACCGCCACGATCTTGTATCCGTCAGCAGCCATCAACTGCGCCGTGTGCATGCCGGCGTTGCCAAAGCCCTGGATCGCCACCCGATCCCCAGGCTTCAATCCGAGAGTGCGGGCTTTATGTTGTATGATGTTATAGGCTCCGCGTGCCGTCGCATCGTCGCGCCCGAGCGAGCCGCCAAGCATGACGGGTTTGCCGGTAATCACCGCTGGCGTCCTCTTGCCGACAATGGTGCTGTATTCGTCCATCATCCACGCCATGGTCTTTTCATTGGTGCCGACATCAGGGGCTGGAATGTCCCGATCTGGACCAATGACCCCGGCGAAAGCCCGGACGTAGGCGCGGGAGAGGCGTTCCTGTTCCGTGTTGGAGAGGCCGCGAGGATCCACCTTCACGCCGCCCTTTCCGCCGCCAAATGGCAGGTCCATCACGGCACACTTCGAGGTCATCATTAGTGCAAGCGCCATCACTTCATCGGCGTTCACTTGCTGGTGAAAGCGAATGCCGCCCTTCGTTGGACCGAGGCTATCGTCATAACGGCAGCGGAAGGCCAAAAAGCACTTGGTCGAGCCGTCGTCCATGCGGATCGACAGACGCGCCTGCGTCATCTCGAGAGCGTTTTTCAGCTTTTCGAGAAAACCTGGATCAAGATCCCGGTGCTCGGCTGCTTCAATGAGGCGCTTTAGGGTATTGTCAAAAAGGGTGGCCATTGGCGTATTCCTTTCGCGACCGTCGGGATCAAGATCCCGGTTCCTGGCTGCTTCCAAAAGGGACTGGAGAATATTTTCAAGAAGGGGGTCCATTGGTGTCTTCCTTTCTTGGTGTCTCCTAGCACTCGTCGTGCCAGGCCGATGGCGCGCTGATTACCTTGGGGATTTCAGACCAATCCGCTTTCGCCAGGGGTCAAAGTGCGACAGCTTTGTCAGTTTTGCGACAGCGGGTGTCTGCTGCGCTCGGTAGGAGAATTGTCGGGTTGATGTTGAGGTGCTTGGCCGCATCAACAAGACGTGTCAGGGCCTTTTTCAAATTGCTGGTCATTCAGCGTTTCCCCCAATTCGGATGATCACCGGTATCCGTGGTACGTGATGGTCCACGAGGGCCGCTAGCGTGTTTTGGGACGTAGTGGACTTGCCAATTCCGCCCTTTCCATAGAATGCGATCTGACGCAGAGCTGCCATGCTTGGCGTTCCTTCATGTGTTCGAAGCAATGCGGTTATCCCGCAATGCGGATGCAGCGGCCGTTCCGCTGCCTCGCAATAGCTCTCAAGATTCGTGCCAAGCAGGCCGATTGAGTTGACGAACAACAATTTGCTGCGATTCCAGTTATGTGGGCGGAAAAAGGCGCGCGATCGAGGAGGTAGCCTTTGTCGGTGATCTGACAAAGTTGACGACAATGTCGCAAATCGTTGTCATGCGTTTGAAGGATGGCGCTGGCGCTGCCTCGCGCAGCAGGTCCCGTCAGATACAGTGGCTTCGGCTTGTTCATTCGGTCATGTGATAGCTCACCCAACCGAACAGACGGCGTTGGTGTAACGATTGAGGCGGTGAGGACTCAAGAGCTCGACAGGCTGCAGCAGGTTTATGGACGGCTTTCGATTGATATTTCCAGCAAGGGTTTCTCCACGCATCTGGCAATGATCCTGCTCACGCCGCAACATCAGCTAAACCGCTTGTCCAACCTCACTAGGCGCTCGCAGCGTTATTTCTCGATCGCTGTGCTTCTGATCGCGCATACGGGGTCGCTAGTCAGATTATCAACGGCAAACCGAAGCTCGATACACGCCCACGGCACCAGAATTTCAGTCCCCGTGCTATCCCGGCGCATTGTTCGGCGTTGTGAGTTCATGGCGAACCGCGACTTGCGGGTTTCGAGAGGCTAACGGGTACGCCGGATTTGCGCGAGGAGTTTCTGACGGAAGACTTCGGCGGGTGTTTTGTAGCCGAGACATTTGCGTGGTGTCGCGTTCAGGTGATTGCAGATCTCGGTGAGATCGCGGTCGCTGAGAGACAGTGGATCCACCTCTCTCGAGAGCCATTTCCTGGCCCGTCTATTGGTGTTCTCGACGGTGCCCTTCTGCCACGGGGATTGCGGATCGCAAAACCATGTCTGCGCTCCGATGCTGGCCTGCAGGTAAGGCCAGTCGGTGAACTCCGTGCCACGATCGAAGGGGATCGAGCGACGGGCGAGGTGGGGCAGGGATTGTAGCACCTGGATCAGGCCGTCCATCACCGGCCTCGATTGCCGGTCGTTGTTGCGCAGCAAGACGGCAAATCGGCTGACCCGTTCGACCAGCGACGTCACGTTGGCCTTTCCGAACTTCTTGCGAAACTGGATGAGATCGCATTCCCAATGCCCGAACTGTTTGCGCTCGGCGACGGCGTCTGGCCGGTAGAGAATGTTGACATCCGGGGTGAAACGCCTGCCATGGCGGCGCCTGGCATGGCGCGGCCGGCGTCTGGCACGATGCTCCGGCAGATGTCTCCACAGCTTGATCGCATGACCGTCCGAGGAATAGGCGAACTTATAGATCGTCTCATGGCTGACGGAGATCGGATGGCGCTCAAGCTGCAATCGGCCAGCGATCTGTTGTGGCGACCAGCCATGCATGATGCGCTCGATCACCGATTGGCGCAGCTGCGAGAACCGGGCAAGTTTGCGCAGCTTGGCACGCCGTTCTCGCGCCATGTCATTGGCCATCACGCAGTAGTAACCGTTGAGGTCGGGCATCTCACCATCCTCGAACGTATTGCGGCGCAGCTCACGGAAAATCGTTGAGCGATGTCGGTGCAGCTTCTCGGCGATCACGTCAACGCTGATCCCAGCCGTACGCCAGCGAGCAATCTTGCGGCGTTCGTCCATATCGATCTGGGAGTAGGTGCGCTTCATGTCTCGTTCCTTGCAGGGATAAACCGTTGTTATCTATTGCAAGTCGCACTTCATCCTTGAACCCACCCCGGCTACACCCACTGTCAAAGCTGGTTAGATGCGCGACGCTGTCAGCCGGTTAGAAACGCGACACTTGCGCTTCGGATTAGCCGCCGATCCGACCGGCTGGACCGGGTTGCAAGGGAGGAGCGGGGGCGGGTGAGGAACACCCTTCGGCTTTAGCTTTGAGACTGTGAATGCAGGCGATCATTCCGCGGCCTCCATGCGCGCCAGCGCCTTCTGCCTTTTTGCGATGACCTCCGGATCATTCATGAAGTCCGTCCGCCGGCCAGGCTTGCGGCCACGCTTCTGATAACCATTGCCCTGGCTGCCATCGGGAATACCGAACATATGATCCGTCTGGCCGGTGCGGCGAGGGCCGCTCTTGCTGCGCTGCTGTTCCCGCCCAGCCTGCAGCTCGGCGACGACGGAAAGCATGTCGTCGAGACGCTTGCCTCAACAGCGCCTTCTCGCGCCTCGCAATCACTGCAGGATCGTCCATGAAGTCTGTCTTGCGGCCCGGCTTTCGGCCCCGCGGCGTGTAGCCATTCTTCTCGCTGTTACTCTTGACCTTCGGCCTTGTCTGCTGATCCTGGCGCTCTTTGATATAGGCCAGAACGTCACCGAGCCGCTTGTTCTCGGTGATCGCCGCATGCGTCACCCGCTGGTCCTTGTCGAACGTCTTGTAGGGCAGGGAATAGCCTTTCCAGCGCACGTCCAGCCGGCCATCGGCAAAGGCATAGGTCTCGACATAACGGCCAACCAGGCCACGCGTCACCTCGTTCTCTTCCAGCATGATCCGCTGGCGCTCGAACGAAAACGTCAGCTGCGCCCCGACATAACGCTGCTCACGCTTGCACAGGATCTCCTTCAGCCGGTCCGACGCAAGATTCATCGGCCGATGCAGATTATCGGACCGGGTAGGGACAATCGCAAATCGCCCATTGTAGCGCTCAATGAAACCGGACAGGAAAGCGTTGCCGTCGTCCATGCCGGAAATCCCCGCCAGCCGCAGTTCCTTGACCAGCCGATCCTGCAGCGTCCGGTTCATCCGCTCGACGCGACCCTTCGCCTGGCTCGAATTTGCGCAAAGAATCTCGATGTTTAGCTCTGAGAGCGCACGCCCGAACTGGGTCATGCCCTGGCCACCCTTGGCATCCTTCTTCGCCACCCGAAACACCGAATGCTTGTCGGAATAAAAGGCAACGGGCGCGCCGTGATCCTTCAAATAAAGCTCCAGCGCCTCGAAATAGCTGAAGGCGCTTTCCGAGCGCACGAAGCGCAACTGCATCAGCTTGCCCGTCGCATCGTCGACGAACACCAGCAGCGAGCAGGCCGGCCCACGATCTTCGAACCAGCGATGCTCGGACCCGTCGATCTGCACCAGCTCCCCATAGGCTTCACGTCGCAAGCGCGGCTGATGAAACGTCCGCCGCTGCTTGCGCGACAGCCACAGGCCCGCATCCACCATCCAGCTGCGCAACGTCTCGCGCGACACCCGCAAGCCATCGAGCTCGGCAAGCTTCTCGGCCGCCAAGGTTGGTCCGAAGTCTGCATAGCGTTCGCCAACCAGCGTCACGGCGTAATCTCGAACGCCATCGCTGATCCGGTTGTTCGACGGTCGGCCGATCGCCTTGTGCCGGATCGACGCCGCACCGGCCGTTCTGATCCGATCCGACAGCCTTCGCACTTGGCGTGTACTCAGATCAAGCACATGCGCCGCCGACACCATCGTCATCCGGCCGGCGATCACTTTCGATAGAATCTCGATCCGTTGCAGGTCGCGCTCGCTCATCGCTATCAGTCCCATCCGCAATCTCCACCGTCATCAAACCCGGGGAGTGTGACATTCCAACTTTGCAGAAACAGGACACTTCAACTTTGCGGCTACACCCACTGTCAAAGCTGATTAGATGCGCGACGCTGTCAGCCGGTTAGAAACGCGACACTTGCGCTTCGGATTAGCCGCCGATCCGACCGGCTGGACCGGGTTGCAAGGGAGGAGCGGGGGCGGGTGAGGAACACCCTTCGGCTTTAGCTTTGAGACTATGAGTGCAGGCGATCATTCCGCGGCCTCCATGCGCGCCAGCGCCTTCTGCCTTTTTGCGATGACCTCCGGATCATTCATGAAGTCCGTCCGCCGGCCAGGCTTGCGGCCACGCTTCTGATAACCATTGCCCTGGCTGCCATCGGGAATACCGAACATATGATCCGTCTGGCCGGTGCGGCGAGGGCCGCTCTTACTGCGCTGCTGTTCCCGCCCAGCCTGCAGCTCGGCGACGACGGAAAGCATGTCGTCGAGACGCTTGTTCTCGACAACCTCTGCCCGGTGGACCGACCGCAATGTATCGAAGGTTCTGTAGGGCAGGGTGAAGCTCTCGTGCATGATCTCGAGGCGGCCGTCCGGGTAGTCGCAGACAACGACCTTCTTTCCCGCCAGCCCTCTGGCCCGCTCCGTCGGATCGAGAATGAACAAGACCTTGTCGTAACGGAGCGTCAGGGACTGCGACAGTGTGCGGACTTCCTTGCGGCACATGGCGCCATCGAGATTCTCATGCGCGGCAAGCGGCCGGTGCATGTCCTTCGGATTGCGTGGCGGTTTGCCAAAACGGGAATTGAAATCCGCAATGAATTCTGATGCATAGCCGTTGGCCGCCTCGATCGTATCGATGCCGCGAAGCCGCATCTCCTTGACCAGCCGGTCCTGCAGCGTCTGGTTGGCGCGTTCCACACGGCCCTTTGCCTGCGGAGTATTGGCGCAGATGATGTCGATGTTCAGCTCATAAAGCGCACGACCAAACTGCGTCAGGCCGCTCGTGCGGTCTTTCTCCGACGCATGGGTCGAACGAAAGACACCATGCTTGTCGCTGTAGAAGGCCAGAGGTTTACCCCATTGCTGCAGATAAGCCTTTGTCGCATGCAGGTAGTCGAACGTGTTCTCTGACCCAGCGAACCGCAGATGCAGCAACTTGCCGGTGGCGTCATCGATATAGACAAGCAGGGCGCATTTGGGACCACGGTTCTCAAACCACCAGTGATGCGATCCATCGATCTGCACGAGTTCGCCGAAACAGTCGCGCCGGCCGCGCGGCTGGAAAACCCGCTGCTTACGCTCACGCCGCGAGATCCAGATGCCGGCCTCGGTCATCCATTGCCGCAGCGTCTCCTTGGCGACCGAGATCTGATGCAGTTCCATCAGCTTCTCGCGCGCCAGCGTCGGACCGAAATCCAGATAGCGCTCCCGGATCAGATCCAGCGCCGCATTGCGAAACTCCTCGCTGTGGCGCCGGTTGCTCGGCTGTGATCGCTTCTTGGAAACAAGGCCGGCTGGACCATTCCGGTCATAAGCCTGCAGCAGCCGATGGACCTGACTTCGACTGAGGTCGAGCAGTTCGGCGGCCTGGACGACGCTCAGGCGCTCGTCACGAATCTTCTGGATAACTTCGAGGCGATGCAATTCTTTCTGCGACATGGTGATCATAAAGGACATGACGACTCCGACCGCTCATGGTCTCGACCAGGCTGAAGATCGTCATCCTTGCTCCCGACGTTGGCATTGACCAGTGCGTAGAGAGGCGAGACTGTCGCATCTCTAACTGGCCCAACTGTCGCATTACTAAATAGCCGCTACACCCACCCCTCGCATAAGCTGAATTATGGAACAAGGACGTTTACGAGCCTTATCAATCGTGTGTCTACACCTTCCTCCACCCTACGTGGCAAGCGATATGTTGCTCGAGTATTCGCTCAGCGTGGCGTAGGCAATCAGGCCGCGAGGCTTTCCGAGCTTGTCCATGACACCGTCGCAGGCGTCGATGCAGAGCGCCGCTGCCGGTTGCGACGGGCATTGACCGGCTCGACATTGAGCCGCTCGATGTTATCGGGATCTGGTGCAGTGTAGAGGTTCATAGGTATCCGATTTCACCCGCCCTTGTCCCATCTGCCGCGCATCCGTTCTTGATGCAGATCAAGAAATGCCAAAAGGCGATCTCGTGGGAAAGTAATCTTCACGAAAGGAAAAGGCCACGCCCTGGACAGAGGGCGTGGCCCGCAGGAGCTGCCGAGGAGAGACACGGCTGGCACGTCCTCGACCAGCCAAGGACTAACGGCTCGTCTGCTTGTGGTCTTTGACACAAGTCAAACTGACGATCGAATTGCCGATCTTTGCCGGATTGTCCTGCTCCGGTGATGGGGGCATCGTCTATCGCGCTCCGATATAAGCGATCGGATGGCGGCGCGCCGTGTGCCGTAGAGGCCGAGGATTGAATTGTGGTCCTGATCTGACATGGCTTCCTCCTTAGGTTCCGCCGCCGAGCGAATGGACGAAAATGGTAAGTTCCTTGACCGTCGTATCGCCGAGACGCCCTTCCCAGTCAGGCATGACGCCATGCTTGGGAGCGGCTACCTGGCGGATGATCGCATCCTCGCCACGTGCCTTCAGCCAGATCCATTGGCGAGATCCGGCGCGCCCATGTCGGCCTTTCCTTTGGCGTCGTCGCCGTGTGATCACTCATTTCATTTCGCCCGGGATCTCATTGGCGCTTCCCTGCAAAATGACTTTATTTTCACGGCGGAGGCAGTCACTGAATGCAAGATCCGGCGCATGTCTCGCAGGAACTTCCACGAAGAAGTCGCTCAGTCAGAAGCGTTCGGCTTGGCCTAGATCTCCTTCTTTGCCAGGAAGCGGCCGCTGCGCATGAACAGATGGTGCTGCTATTCTCAAAAAGAATACGGAGTAGCGTCTCTGCAGCTTCATCCTCAAGCTCGCATCCCGCCGTGCCCCGCTGTCTGGTGCGCGTTCCCATGAACCGCCAGGACATTGCGGATCATCTCGGCCTCACCATCGAGAGCGTGTCTCCCACGATCACGAAACTGGCATCACGCAACATCGTTATTTGCGAGGGCAGGCACGAGCTGCGGATCGTCAACCTCGCCCGATTGATACAGTTGTCCGGCGACGCTAATGATTTTTCTGAAGATCCATGACATAGGGTCAAGCTACACTGATAGACCGAGCGTCAGGATGACCCTCATGCCTCATCGTCTCCTGTCACAATCGACGCCGGATCGACGACGTGGCTATCGATCTCTTCGGCCTGCAGTACGCGATGAATCCAGAAGCCGTCGAACCCCGGCCTCCTGGATCACGATGATGGGAAAGCATCGCCCGATCCGCGCCTGAGCCTTTCTCTTGAGCTCGGCAAACCGGTCCAGCATGCCTGCGACATCACCGGCCGCCACTGCAGCTTTGACATCTTCTCACCCCCACCGGGCGACAGAGAGGTGATTAGCCATTTCGAGCGACTCAATTCCAATGAGATGAAAATTGCGCGAAGATCGGTACGGATAGCGGTCAGCGCTTAGGATCGGTGAGCTGCAACCGGCATGCTTGCCTCCGAGGTAGGGTGTTTAAGCAACCTCACTTTGCCAGTGCAGGTCGCCATCCACCTTCCTCATAGGATCTGGCGGAGCGCAAGATCGCCGCCCGTATTCCTTCGAGAGCAAACCGCAAGGTGGTGATCCCGCATGATCCACGTTCTACAAATAGCGCCACAAGATTGAAAACATGTTCGGCAGCTCCAGGACTGGGCGCATTCACACCAGATACGATCGCTACGCCCACACTTTCTTCTCAAGCATATGCATCGCAGCGACCGTCATCTTCTGGCTTTGATTCAGTGAGTCCTGAGCCTATTAGGTAGCTGTGCCGCTACCGAAGTTTCGGAAAAGTCGGGTGACACGCAGGATCATCGACCGCTGATAGGCGTCGGGCGTATCGAGTTGCAGGTGCACAATAGGAGGCCCGCAGAAGAGATCGCACGAGATTTGCCACCTTAACCGCCTCGAACGCGTCAGCGCCGCCCCTGAAGGCGCCCAGCGCGTACTCGCTGCCTGAGCCAATGGTGAAGAAGTCGTCTTCGAGCGGGCCCGATGGATAAAAGCAGCCGTTGAAGAAAAAGACCGAGCGATCGACCTTTACCAGGATCGCCTCAACCTCGGACTCGCGCGTGCCGAACGCATCCTTGCTCATGCCCGCCGTCACCCACTCCGTGAAATGTTCACCCATACCGGGTTGTCTGGTGGTGACGCCGAGCAGCGCGCCCTTGAGTGGCCCTGCCGCGATCCGGTTAATCTTCCTCTTCGCGCCGATCGGATGGTGGCTGCCGGAAGTGGCGCGGCTGTCGGCGATCATAAGCTCGCGCTTGCGGTCGTAGACGATGACGGTCATTAGAGCAGCCCTCTCTTGATGCGCTTCGGGCGCATGATGGTGTTCGTAACCGAATAAAACCGGATCTGTGCCGTGTCCGGCACTTGCTTTATGCAAACCAGGATATGCATACTGGTGGGTTCAAAGTTGAAGTGTCCTGTTTCTGCAAAGTTGGAATGTCACTCTCCCGGGTTTGATGACGGTGGAGATTGCGGATGGGACTGATAGCAATGAGCGAGCCCGACCTGCAACGGATCGAGATTTTGTCGAAGTTGACCGCCGGCTGGATGACGGTGGTGTCGGCGTCGCATGTGCTTGATCTGGGTACGCGCCAAGTGCGCCGGCTGTCGGAGCGGATCCTGCACAGCAGCGGTGGACTTTTCATCAGCTGCGGCTGCCATGCGAGGCCTCCACGAAGTCTCCTTTACCCAGTTCACCCGGGGATGGCGCGACTGCCCAGTCAATTAGGTCCAAAGCGCGGTGAAGAATCGCCTCGGCTTCGGCGGGGTCGGTCGAAGCGGCAATAACATGTCCAATTATGTCTAGGTAATCACCTCTTCGAACAAGAGAGACTCCAGGCTCGACATAAAATCTAGCCTCAGCAATACCTCGTACAGTCTCCGCCAGATCGGTACCTCTGATGTGCGCAAGTGTGCCGTCCAGATCGGCCACGAAAAATCGGGCTACCGAGGTGCGGTATTGACTTTTACGCAGGTCGCACTGATCCCCAATCGCAAGCCTGATCTGTTGTTCGATGATATCTAGACCGTAGGCCAGCTCAACCAGCCGACAAGTGCTCCAACCCGGAGGACGTGGGTTGACTTCCAACACGACCGGGCCTCGTTTTGTCCAGTGTAGTTTAACGTTTGCTAGCCCCCAGCCGAGGCCGAGTGCTTGCAAGCATCTCAACGATACATCCGTGATACGCTCGTGCTCCTCATCAGTTAGCTTGGCTGGAAACATGCTCTTACGAGGTACGAAATGAGGCAGGGAGCCAAATTCGCTTGAACCAATCGCAATGACCGCGTTCCCCATTGTTATAACGTCATAAAAAGGGCCTTCTACGAACTCTTCGACAAGTATTGTCGGCGAAGTCTGCCTGGGGTAAGTGGCTCCCAGCAGATAGGTTGTGTGTTCGGATAACTCAGCGGCATCGCGACATAATCGGACACCGCTGCTTCCGTTGCCCACTGCCGGCTTAACAATAACCGGGAATCCGATATTAGCGGCGGCCCTATCCACAGTGGGTGCACTAGCTGCCCATCGAAAAGTCGGTACTAGTATGCCATCCTGCGTCAGGAGCTGACGTTGAGTAAATTTGTCGCTGCAGCGTTCGACCGAAACCGGGTTCGGGCCCGGTCGGTCGAAGCACCGACATAGCTTTGCGACCGTCAAATTTACCGACTCGCTGCGAGTCTCAAAACCGATAAATCCTGCAATATCATAGGTCGCAGCCAGATTGAGGCACTCATCCCTCACCGCATCGAAATCTTCAGTATCGACCAGTCTCGCCTTACTGTATTCCGCCATAAGGTAGTCATACTGGATTGGATCAGCCGCCAGAGTAACCGGTTGGTATCCAAGACGTCGCGCGGTTTGAACGTACCGCAAACCATTGCTTCTCGAACCTTCAATTAGCAGGAGTGCTTTTCGTCGCGGTTTTTTGCCCTCCTTGCGTCCGAGCCTATATCCGACGGCAAATTCGCAGGGCGTTGTTTTTAGAAAATTGCATTTGTCTGGGTTTCGCGGATTCCGTTGCAATTTATTTGCCACACGAGGGTCCTCTGTAGGAGTAGCGCGTCACGTGTTCCTAGACGCCCTTGCTCGGCGAAGCCTTGATTCCAGACACCTGCGATGCAGGTGCGAAAGTGCTCACTGTGATTTCCTCATCTCTAGAGAGGGGATTGGCTTCAGTGGACGCTTCGGTTTCGCCGATTAGCGATTAACTATCGATGTTGTCGGCCTTCTTTGCTCCGGCCATCGCCCAAGACGAACTCGGCGGACTTTTCCTGACCGGGAAGATGCGCGCCCTCATCAAATTCGCCTCGTCTCCGGGATCATGATGGGAAGAGTTCCTTTGCCGAATGGGCCCCAATCTGAAATGGCGCATGTCAGCATTCGCGCGTCCCGTGTGGCGGCAAACCACGGCTGCGAGCGCGCAGCGGTGGCTCGTGTTGGTCTCCTTTCCTCAATCAGTTGACAAAGAATTGCTGTGTGCCTTGCGTCTCAATAGATAGCGCCCACAAGTCGCGAGAGCGCGTGGACGTAGGCAGCGCTTCGCAGGGTGATGTTCTTGTCCTTTGCATACGCCCAAATTGCGGCTCCTTCCTCTTCCATCTTCGTCTTCAGCCGAGCGTGTATGTCCTCGATGGGCCAATAATATCCTTGCCGATTCTGCACCCATTCGAAATAGGAGACGGTGACCCCACCCGCATTCGCGAGGATATCCGGAAGAACGACGACGTTCTTGCTCTTGAGGATCTCATCGGCCTCCGGCGTGATCGGGCTGTTGGCGAGTTCGAGAATGATAGGAGCCTTTACATTGGCAGCGTTACCCACGTGGATCATGTCCTCCATGGCCGCCAAAACGAGCAGTTCGCAATCAACCGAAATGAGTTCGTCGGCAGCAATTCTCGAGACACCGGCTGAACCCGCCAAGCTGGTAACGCTTCCGATGCGGTCTTTAGTAGCATTCACCTTTTTGATATCGAGGCCCGTCGGGCAACCGATTGCACCCTTTGAGTCGGAAACAGCCACGACCTTGTATCCGGCCGATTCGAGCAACTGCGCCATGTGAGATCCGGCGTTGCCGAAGCCTTGGATCGCGACTCGCGCACCCGGAGTAAAGCCGAGGTCCTTCGCCAGAAATTGGAGGAGATAATAGCCGCCGCGGGCCGTTGCATCATCACGCCCAAGTGAGCCGCCAAGGCTGATCGGCTTACCGGTGATGACCGCCGGGGTCACCTCGCCCACGATGGAATCGTATTCGTTCGCCATCCACGCCATGGTCATCGCATTGGTGTTGACGTCAGGCGCCGGGATGTCCCGGTTTGGTCCGATGACCTTGGCGAAGATCTGGACATAGCCACGTGCAATTCGCTCCAGTTCAGTCTTGGAGAGATGGCGAGGATCAATCTGCACGCCACCCTTGCCGCCACCAAACGGCAGGTTCATCACTGCGCACTTGACAGTCATCAGGAAGGCGAGTGTCTCTACCTCATCTGCCGTTACACTTTGGTGGTATCTGATGCCGCCCTTGGTTGGGCCGCGGGTATCGTCATAGCGGGAACGCCAAGCCCGTAAGTGCTTGTGGGAGCCGTCGTCCATGCGAATCGTCAGACGAGCGTGCGTGGTCTCGCGCGGGAACTCCCATTTTTCGAGAATTGTCGGGTTGATGTTGAGGTGCTTGGCCGCATCAACAAGACGTGTCAGGGCCTTTTTCAAATTGCTGGTCATTCAGCGTTTCCCCCAATTCGGATGATCACCGGTATCCGTGGTACGTGATGGTCCACGAGGGCCGCTAGCGTGTTTTGGGACGTAGTGGACTTGCCAATTCCGCCCTTTCCATAGAATGCGATCTGACGCAGAGCTGCCATGCTTGGCGTTCCTTCATGTGTTCGAAGCAATGCGGTTATCCCGCAATGCGGATGCAGCGGCCGTTCCGCTGCCTCGCAATAGCTCTCAAGATTCGTGCCAAGCAGGCCGATTGAGTTGACGAACAACAATTTGCTGCGATTCCAGTTATGTGGGCGGAAAAAGGCGCGCGATCGAGGAGGTAGCCTTTGTCGGTGATCTGACAAAGTTGACGACAATGTCGCAAATCGTTGTCATGCGTCTGACGGACCACAAGCTGGCTTCAGCTTATTCGTTTGGTCAACCGATCAGAACGGCGTTGATGTAAACGATTGAGACGGAGAAAAGCCAAGAGCTCGATGCGCTGCAGCAGCGTTTATGGACGGCTTTCGATTGATATTTCCAGCAAGGGTTTCTCCACGCTTCTGGCAATGATCCTGCTCACGCCGCAACATCAGCTAAACCGCTTGTCCAACCTCACTAGGCGCCCGCAGCGTTATTTTCTCGATCGCTGTGCTTCTGATCGCGCATACGGTGTCGCTAGTCAGATTGTCAATGGTAAACCGAAGCTCGATACACGCCCACGGCACCAGAACTTCAGTCCCCGTGTTATCTCCAGGCGTATTATTCGGCGTTGAAATCTTCCGGCTCGTGGCGCAGCTATCACGGACTTATCCGACCTGGAGCCTATCGAACCGCCCCTCCGTTCGCGGTGGTGATCGGGGCGGATTGCGACACGACATGTCGGCAACCCTACAAAACCCTCCGCATAGCGACAACGAAACATGTGCAATCTCGAAGGCTTACCGGCGCAACCTGATTGGCACGAGTAGTGCTCAGAGTAGGCCGGGTCCCTAAAGCCCAAATCCGATCGGGAGCTTAAACGACTATGCACATCGTGGTCTGTATCAAACAAGTGCCGGGCTTCGGACGCCTGATATCGTCTTCGTCGGGAAGCAGACAATTGACGGCGACACGGCCCCGGTCTGACCGGCATCGGAAGGAGCCCGAACCTCCAGCAATCCACTTACATAGCGAGGAGCTCTGGAATGGCCTCGTGTTGCATGTGCATTAGACCTCGGCATCGTCCCGTCACGACGGTGACTATCGTCACGCTCTCAGAACAAGGAATTTGCAATGTCACGCACCCGCAGAAGCCATTTCACAAAGCGAGATCACCAACGTTTATTGTCCAACCGATGGAACGCTCGCCGCGATGGCCTTTCAATATCAAAACAACTCGACCTCATACTTGGCAGGAAAAAAAAGCGCATTCCTGGCGCACGGAACGCCGGATAAAGGGAGGAACAAGACGTGACTTCTAGTTTAAATCTTGGCTCTCCAGCCCCTTCGATCAAAGCGCTGGACTGGCTGCGCGGCGAACCGCTTTCCCACTTCCAGCTCGGCAAGATATACATCGTTGACTTCTTTTCGACCACCTGCGGTTATTGCGGGCCGGAGCTATCCGACCTGGCGAAGTTGCACAAGAAGTTCAGTGACACGGGCGTTGAGTGCATCGGGATCGCAGCAAGTGAGAAAGCTGCAACGGATGACGACGCCCGAGCCCAGGTGGACGCGTCCATAACCAAATCGCTCCCGAATACGAACATTCGGATGGGATTCGACCACTCAGGCGAAATCGATGAGGATTGGCTCAAAGCCAGCTTGTCGTTCCACGTTCCAAAGACGTTCGTCGTCGACCGAGACGGTAGCATCGCCTATATCGGTGATCTGGTTATGCTCGAGGACGTTCTGCCAAAAGTGATTGACGGCAGCTGGCGCGCCAGCGCGGAAGCAGAAAAGGCCGAAAAGGAGCGGATTGCTGAAGGCGAGACTTATGCTGCGCAGATAGTTTCATGATCGGGTCTCGGCGGCGACAGAGATTAAGAATTGGAAGACGGCGATCTCGGCCATTGAGGAGGGCATCAACCTGAACCCGGACAGCATCTTCTTGCGGCGCAACTTTATTGGCACGAGCAGTGCTCAGAGTTAGCAGGGTCCCTAAAGCCCGAATCCGATTGGGAGCTTAAACCACTATGCACATCGTGGTCTGTATCAAACAAGTGCCGGACTCTGCGCAGATACGCGTCCACCCGGTGACAAATACGATCATGCGCCAAGGTGTACCGACCATCATTAACCCTTACGACCTGTTTGCTCTCGAAGAGGCACTCCAGGTTCGTGACCGCTATGGGGGCGAGGTGACCGTTCTCACGATGGGACCGCCCATGGCTGAGCAAGCGCTACGCAAAGCCCTCACCCACGGCGCAGATCGCGCAGTGCTTCTGACCGACCGCCACTTTGCTGGATCTGACACGCTGGCGACCTCATATGCTCTTTCTCAAGCAGTCGCGAAGATTGGCGAGAGCTATGGGGCGCCTGATATCGTCTTTACGGGAAAGCAGACAATTGACGGCGACACGGCCCAGGTCGGACCCGGAATTGCAAAGAGGCTGAACCTGCAGCAACTGACTTACGTAACGAAGATTGTCTCCATTGATCCCACGTCGCGCGAGATCATGGTTGAACGGCACACGGAGAGCGGCACGCAGATGCTGAAGAGCACGTTGCCATGTCTCATCACCGTGCTGGAAGGTGTCAATGCTATCCGCAGGGGCTCTCTCGATGACGCCTTCCGTGCCGCGCGACGCCCGGTTCTTAAATGGGGGGCCGCTGACACCGGCATTGGGGAGTTGACCAAATGCGGCTTAAGGGGATCGCCGACGGTCGTGAAGCGAGTATTCGCTCCTGGTCCGCGCGCCGAAAAAGCTATGCAAATGGACATTATCGACAAAACATTGGCCGAGGTCGCCGCGGACACGGTCGCTGCAATTTTTGCCCGCCAGCCTGTTTTGGAACGCAAGCTCACGTCCCATGACAATCGGTGAGCAGCGAGGAGTAGATTTTGGTCGCTAGAAAAAATGATACGCCGGCAAACGCGGTCGGCCGCGCCAGCTCAGGGAAAAAGCTGCTTAAGTGTTTCGAAGATCACCGGCACGTCTGGGTCTTCATGGAACTTGAGGGCGGCAATGTTCATCCCGTATCGATTGAACTCCTCGGCGAAGGCCGCAGACTAGCTGACAAACTGGGTGTCCAACTGGCCGGGGTAATCCTCGGTTCGTCTGACGGCGTGGGCACCAAGCCTGCGATCGAAGAGGCCTTCGCATACGGAGCTGATGTCGCCTATCTGGTAGAGTCGCCCCTCCTCGCCAACTATCGAAACGAACCCTTCACCAAGGCTTTGACGGATCTGGTCACTACTCACAAACCAGAAATTCTCCTTCTCGGCGCGACCACGCTCGGCCGGGACCTTGCCGGTGCTGTCGCAACGACCTTGCAGACGGGGCTTACGGCTGATTGCACCGAGCTGGATGTTGATGGAGATGGGTCACTGGCAGCGACGCGGCCAACTTTCGGCGGGTCCTTGTTGTGCACGATTTACACGCTGAACAGCCGACCTCAGATGGCAACGGTGCGGCCCAGGGTCATGGCGACGCCGCAGCGTGCGGATAAGCCAATTGGACGCATTATCCAGCACGAGCTCGCAATGGTCGAGGAAGCGATCGTCACCAAAGTCCTCGCATTCCTCTGCAACGACGGTTCTGAGCAATCCAATCTGGCCAACTCCGACATCGTGGTTGGGGGCGGACTCGGCCTCGGCGCCGCAGGAAACCTGCAATACTTGAGAAACCTGGCAACGACGATTGGCGGGGGAGTCGGGTGCTCGCGCCCACTGGTCCAAAAAGGCTGGATGCCCGCTGATCGACAAATTGGTCAGTCCGGCCATACCATTAGGCCCAAGCTCTACATCGCGGCGGGAATATCTGGCGCGGTCCAGCATCGCGTTGGCGTCGAAGGAGCCGATCTGATTGTCGCTATCAACCTCGACCCGAACGCTCCGATCTTTGACTTCGCCCACATCGGCGTTGTCGCTTGCGCGCTGGAGTTCTTGCCGGCGTTGACAGAAGCTTTCGCCAAGCGAATGCCACCGCACAACTCTATCAAGGGTATGGACCGAGGAAGGCTAGATGACCAAGAGTAAGTTCGACGCGATCGTCATTGGTGCCGGTATGTCCGGTAACGCCGCAGCGTATTCGATGGCCAGTCGCGGTCTAAAAGTGCTGCAATTGGAGCGCGGAGAACATCCGGGCTCTAAGAATGTTCAAGGGGCTATATTGTACGCCAACATGTTGGGGGCGATTATCCCAAACTTCCGCGATGACGCTCCTCTTGAACGGCATCTGGTCGAGCAACGGTTCTGGCTAATGGATGACTCGTCGCACACGGGCGTGCACTATCGCTCTGATGACTTCAATGAACTGAAGCCAAACCGGTATACGATCATTCGTGCCCAGTTTGACAAGTGGTTCTCATCCAAGGTGCGCGAGGCGGGCGGCACAGTCCTTTGTGAAACGACAGCGACGAAACTCGCTCGAGATCAGAGCGGTAGAGTAATAGGCGTTTACACGGACCGAGAGGGCGGTGTGATTCTCGCGGACGTAGTCGTCCTCGCTGAGGGCGTGAACGGACTGCTTGGAACACGAGCCGGCTTACGCGATATGCCGAAGCCAGAACATGTGGCACTCGCTGTCAAAGAAATGCATTTCTTGCCGGAAGAGGTCATCGCAGAGCGCTTCGGCCTCACCGATGGCGAGGGCTGTGTGATCGAAGCCGGCGGCACGATCTCACGCGGAATGGCCGGACTGGGCTTCCTTTATACCAACAAGGAGTCAATCTCGGTGGGGATCGGCTGCCTCGTTTCCGGTTTAGCGGCAAACATGGAAAATCCGTACCGCCTTCTTGACGCCTTCAAGCAACATCCCTCGATCCGACCATTACTGGCCGGATCAGAGATCAAAGAATACGCCGCGCATCTTATTCCCGAGGGGGGCTTCAAGGCAATCCCTCAGCTCTTTGGCAACGGGTGGGTCGTCGTGGGCGACGCGGCCCAACTAAACAATGCCGTGCATCGCGAGGGATCAAACCTTGCGATGACATCGGGCCTCATGGCGGGTGAAGCGATCTTTCAGATAAAGAGCCGTGGCGGCTTGATGACGAAGCGCAATCTCTCTCTCTATAAGGGCATGCTGGATAAGTCGTTCGTCATGCAAGACCTGATGAAACACAAAGATCTTCCAAGCCTCCTCCACACCGACAGTCACAATTTTTTCATGACGTATCCAACGCTTATATCTCAGGCGGCGCAAAATTTTGTGCGCGTCGACGGTGCACCTAAAATCAACGGGGAGAAGGCCACAGCCGCCGCCTTTATCAACGCACGGTCCCGTTGGGGGTTGATTAGCGACGCGGTCCGCTCCGCCGTATCTTGGCGTTAAAGGAAAATTCGGATGAAGGCGACCATCATTGAGCGCATTGAAGATAAGCTGTACCAAAACCGATATCTCGTCGATACTGGACGTCCGCACATTGCGGTGCGACCGCATCTGTCGCCAAGCCCAAACCTCCTCGCCTTGACGCAAATCTGTCCGGCCAAATGCTACGAGCTTAACGAAATTGGTCAGGTGGCGATTGTTTCCGATGGCTGCTTGGAATGCGGCACATGCAGAGTGTTATGCGAAGCGAGTGGCGACATCGAGTGGAATTATCCCCGAGGCGGGTTCGGGGTCCTCTTCAAATTCGGATGAAGAGTTCCTACCTCCGCCGCGATAGCAGCGACCGATGCAACTGCTTAAGCGGCAAGTGAATGTGCATCAACATATCAACCCCTCGAAAGGCTAAGTTGTCACGCCGTCAGGCACACGTTTAATTTAGAAATATGCTTTGGCGTATTTCGCGCAATTCCCGTGGAAAAAACAGTGACCTATAGCCTGTTCCCAGGCATGACGAAAACAGACGAGCGGACCCGGCTACTCTCCGAAATCGCGAGCGATCTTATATCTTTTTCTCCTCTTGAGATCGCGCTGAAGGTGGTCATGAACACCCTCGACAGACATCTGCCAATGCGAGACGGTGTGATCGTGATTTACGGCGCCGGACGAGAGCCCAAGCTAACCGTATGGCATGCCGATGGCCACGACGTTCGCTCACGTTCTCTTACGGCTGAACAGTCGGATGCAATAGATTGTGCCTTCGCTAGCGGTGAGCCGCATTTTGTGAAAAAAACTGTTGCTCTAGGCTTCAAAATGAAAGGGGAAGCAATTGGCGCTTTGTGGATAGATCGCACTTTTCAAGGCAGCGCGGTGGCCGGCGAGACGGCGCTTATGAAACACATCGCTAACCTGATCGCCAAAGCTAGCTATCGCGAATTGTGCAGCGATGGCGGCTCAGTCGCCGAGGAACAACAAGCAGGACAGATTCCGAAAACCGAGCCGAAGTCTCATCCCACCCAAATCGATAAAATCGACTGGATCGTTGGGAAGAGCCCCGCGCTCAAGAGGGTATTGGCTACCACCAGGATCGTGGCCGCGACGAACTCCGCGGTGCTCTTGAGAGGAGAGAGCGGCACTGGCAAGGAATGCTTTGCAAGAGCAATACACGCGTTGTCGATACGGAAAAGCAAGGCGTTTATTAAGTTGAATTGCGCCGCACTGTCGGAAACCGTTCTGGAATCCGAATTGTTTGGCCATGAGAAGGGCGCTTTCACCGGCGCTCTCCTTCAACGAGCTGGACGCTTCGAACTGGCCAATGGCGGAACGCTGTTGCTTGATGAGATTGGCGATGTATCACCACAATTCCAGGCGAAGTTATTGCGTGTGTTACAGGAAGGCGAATTCGAACGTCTCGGCGGAACGAAGACATTGAAAGTAGACGTTCGAGTCATATGCGCCACCAACAAAAACCTTGAAGTGGCCGTCCTTCGAGGGGAGTTCAGAGCCGACCTCTATTACCGGATCAATGTGGTGCCCATCATTTTGCCGCCACTTCGGCAGCGCGACGGTGACATTTCGCTTCTAGCGCAAGTGTTCCTCGAGCAATTCAACAAGGCAAATGATCGAAATCTCGAGTTCGGGCCGTCGGCAATAGACATTTTGTCGAAATGCGCCTTCCCCGGCAATGTTCGCGAGCTGGACAACTGCGTACAAAGGACCGCTACTTTCGCCAGTTCAAATACGATCGCTTCATCAGATTTTGCCTGTCAGCAAGGCCAGTGTTCTTCGGCGCTCCTCTGGAAAGACGCCCGCGACGGTATTGACAACGACGCGGTGCATAGTCTCAACCCGCGAGATACAATGTCGAGCGGACTGGGCCCCTACGCAGGCACTCCCAGCGGTGCCACAGCCACAATGGAGGCACCGGGTCTCACTGAGCGTGATCGACTGATCAGTGCAATGGTGAAGGCTGGTTGGGTACAGGCCAAAGCAGCTCGTATCCTAGGGAAAACGCCGCGACAGGTCGGCTATGCGCTGCGCCGGTTTGGTATCGATGTGGTGAAAGAGTGAAGGTGAGCGATATCAAGAACGTCGTAAGCTTTGGTTGGTTGCCGGCGAAGCGACGTCGGGCGCGATCCTGCCTTAATTTCTACGAAACACCTCCGGCAGCAAGCGGGAAAAGGGGCGATAAAGGCGACATAAGCGCTGAAACATCAATGTCTCGTCGACCGGAATCTCTCTTGCTTTTGGAGATCTAACCTTTCCTCACCAGTGGAACAGTGCGATGTCGGAACCGGAAATAAAGGTCGGGACGACCAGCAGAGCCCCCTCCCACCGGGCGCCGATGGCTCCCGCTATGCCCGGTGGCCGCGCATCTTCGTCTTATGGCCTTTCGGTGACGGATGACATAGATGCGCGGATCTGGGAGAGAATTAAAGACCATCCCTGCTTTTCCGAGCAAGCCCATCACTATTTCGCTCGCATGCATGTCGCGGTCGCACCTGCCTGCAACATCCAGTGCAACTACTGCAATCGCAAATATGATTGCACCAACGAAAGCCGTCCCGGGGTCGCATCAGTAAAGCTAACTCCCGACCAGGCCCTACGCAAGGTGCTTGCCGTCGCCAGCAAAGTACCGGAGCTTTCCGTAATCGGCATCGCCGGACCGGGCGACGCTTGTTACGACTGGAGGAAGACAATAGCGACGTTTGAGGGAATTTCGAGAGAAATTCCTGACATCAAACTATGCATTTCTACCAATGGATTGGCGCTTCCCGACCATGTCGATGAGCTAGCTGACATGAACGTCGATCACGTGACGATCACTATCAACATGGTGGATCCCGAAGTCGGGGCGAAGATCTATCCATGGATACTCCACGGGCATCGTCGATACACTGGCATAGAAGCGGCCAGGATCCTTCACAAGCGCCAAATGTTAGGTTTGGAAATGCTGACCAAACGCGGCATCCTCACCAAGATCAATTCGGTAATGATTCCAGGCGTCAATGACACGCACCTCGTGGAAGTTAACCGATGGATCAGAGACCGCGGGGCGTTCATGCACAATGTGGTGCCCCTGATTTCCAAGCCTTCGCATGGTACTTATTACGGTCTCACGGGGCAGCGTTGCCCGGAGCCGTTCGAACTGAAGGCACTTCAAGACTGTCTCGATGGTGACGTTAAGCTTATGCGCCACTGCCAGCAGTGTCGGGCTGATGCCGTCGGTTTGCTGGGCAATGATCGCGAGCGAGAGTTTGCTCTCGACCAGATCTCCACCAAAGTTGAATTCGACACCAGCAAGCGCGAGGCCTATCGCAGGCTGGTTCAGCATGAGCGACGGGATCAACTGGCAGCAAAATTGGACGCGAACAAAGCAGTCAAGTCACTGGGTTCTTGGGGAGCCCTTGCTGTTGCCGTGGCGACTAAAGGTGGCGGCCGGATCAACGAACATTTCGGTCAGGCAAGAGAATTCCAAGTGTATGCAGTCTCACCAAAGGGGATCAACTTGGTGGGACACCGCAAGGTCGAGCAGTATTGCCTCGGTGGTTTAGGCGAGAAGGCCACTCTCGATCACACTATCGTTGCACTCGACGGCATCGACATTCTGCTTTCTTCCAAAATCGGCGATTGCCCAAAGAAGCGGTTGGCAGAAACTGGCGTGCGAGCCAGTGACGCATTTTCCTATGATTACATCGAGACTGCGATTGGCGCGCTATACGCCGCCGAGTTTGGCGGCAAACCGGCGATGCCGACAGCTTTAGGCCCCTCTAATTGAGTCAGGAGCTAAAACCATGGCCTTCAAGATCATTGTATCCCAATGCACCCAGTGCGGCGCTTGCGAATTTGAATGTCCCTCAGATGCGATCAGTTTCAAAGGTGAGGGATATGTTGTGGATTCAAAAAAATGTACCGAGTGCAAGGGTGAGTTTGACACACAGCAATGCGCTTCGGTGTGTCCGATGCCGAAGACCTGCGTCCCTGCCTGATCGCCACCGGACTAAAGCGCAAAGAATGCGACGAGCGATCAGTGGTCTCCTAGGCGAACATGCGGTTAAAAATTCATGCACCCATCAATATCACATCCAGTGAGCGATGCGCGCAACCTGAGTAGCGTCGTGGGCCCGGAACGCATGCCGTCCAAACCTCAGACAGAGCCATAACGGAGGTGTCGGCCTGGGCATATGCCGTACCAAAATAATAGGCTTTGATAACGCTCGACTTTCGATCTTCAAAGCCGCCGTAGCGAGAAGGGACATGCATGAGAGTGACAATCAGTAGAACTGACGTTGGCTTATCGGTCTATCTTCACAAGAAAGACCTTGAGGAACCGATCATCTCGGTTGAGCACAAAAACCTATGGGGCGGCTTCATTTTGCTTAAAAATGGATGGCGGATTGCCCTCCCCGACCTATCGCAGAACAGGCGGCTGCCCGTTACTGTCGACGCGAGGAGGCTACCCAGTTAGCGTGTGCGCGGCTTGATAGATGTGCGTGGATGCGAAGCGCAAGCGGGCATACACCCCGAATATAGGGCATCGAGTTCACGATCCCTTGAAGGCGGTCATCGGCAGGAGGCCGCCCATAAATCAGGAGGAATCCGATATGACGCAACTCAACGAAACCACGCTCAAGGACCTCGTGGACCGCATCCTTGGCGATATTGGCGGAGCGGTCAGCGTGCCGCTGGTACGGATTGGAGAGGCTCTCGGGCTATACAGGACACTTAAGGAGATCGGGCCGGTGAAGGCCCACGAACTTGCCGATGCTACGGGATGCGCACCTCGTTATGTGCGCGAGTGGCTGGCGGCACAGGCTGCCTCAGGTTATGTGCACCATGAGAAAGGATTGTTCTCCCTGACGCCCGAGCAGGCCTTCGTGTTTGCCGAGCCGGACAGCCCGGTCAATCTGATCGGCGCGTTCGATACCGCTGCTGCGATGGTCGAAAACCAACTGAAGGTGCAAGCCGCCTTCAAAACCGGCCGAGGCGTTGCCTGGGACGACCAAGCGGGCTGCATGTTCTGCGCTGTCGCGCGGCTGTTCCGCCCTGGTTATGTCAATGCCCTCGTCCAGGAGTGGCTGCCGGCGCTCGATGGCGTGATCGACAAGTTGAAATCGGGTGCAACGGTGGCCGACGTCGGATGCGGGCACGGGGTATCAACGGTGCTGATGGCGCAGGCTTTTCCCAACTCCCGGTTCACGGGTTACGACTTCCATTTGGGCTCGGTCGCGGCTGCGAAAGCGCATGCTGAGGCGCACGGTTTGGCGAACGTGCAGTTCGAGGTAGGCCGGGCGCAGGACTTCGACGGAAGCGACTTCGATCTGATCACCTGCTTCGACTGCCTGCACGACATGGGCGACCCGAAAGCTGCGGCGTCTCATATCAGAAAGGCGCTGAAGGACGGCGGCACCTGGATGGTCGTCGAGCCGATCGCGGGAGATACGTTGGAGGAGAACATCAATCCGGTCGGGCGCCTCTACTACTCGGCGTCGACGATGATCTGCGTTCCCACCTCGCTTGCGCAGGAGACAGGGCTGGCGCTAGGCGCGCAGGCAGGCGAACGGCGGTTGACCGAGGTGATCCGGTCCGGCGGCTTCACCCATATCAGGCGCGTGGCCGAGAGCTCGCTCAACATGGTGCTCGAAGCAACCTGATGGCAAGGAGTGGCGCGTCCGTGTCCGGCCAGCGCAAAACTGATGTCGAAAGCGGGTAGCCTTTGAGATTCGGACTATCTTTGGGCTTGAGGGCAGATCCGGTCGTCGCGCTCCAACTCCCTGCCGGGCGAGAGAGAGCGGCGATACCCGTCTCATCGGCCACATGCAGAAGCGCTTGCGGGAGTTGTTCCGGGGCAGTCTTCCCGCTCAATGCGTCGACGCAACGGCAGCCACATATTCCTCGCCGTCATAGCGTCGTTGATCAGGAGACGCGCCGCGTCGCCCAGCGTCCATGCGATCTTGCGGGATGCCGGGCCTCGCAAAGCAAACCCAACCGGCGTGAGTGATGATGATGATGATGTGAAGTGTAACCGGTGTTCCGCTCCCACGTTGTCTCCCTCGCAGTGACATGTCATCGCCTTTCCATGGACGAGCAACGGGAGTTTCTCCATGGAGACTACGATGGAGGTTCTCACAATCAGGAAGTCTGGACGTGAGATTCACCGTCATTGGCCTGATGAGGTCAAGGCGCAGATCGTTTCGGAAGCTTGAGGCCCGGCGAGGTGGAGAATGTGGTCGCGGAGCGCTGTGGATTGCGGGCGAACCGTCATTCGACTTGGCGCACGATGGCGCGGCAGGGCAAGCTGGTTCTGCCTGCGCCCGTCGATGCGGTGGAGTTTGCAGCAGTGATCGTCGACCCACCTGTTTCGGAGCCGCCGATCAAGAAAGCCAGCCGTCCCGAGATCGTCGTTGGCTCCGTCACTATCCGTTTGGAGGATGGCGCGTCTGCTGCCCGGATCGGCGCTGTAGCGCGTGCCTGCGCGTTTCCGACATGATCTTTCCATCGAACCGCGTCCGGATCATGGTGGCGACCAAGCTGGTCGACTTCCGCAAAGGCCATGATGGGTTGGCGGCATTGGTCAAGAACGAGCTGCACAAGGACCCGTTTACCGGGACGGTCTTCGTATTCCAGTCACGCAAGGCCGACCGGTTGAAGCTGATCTACTGGGATGGCAGCGGTCTGGTGATGGCCTACAACGATCAGCGTTCATACTACACCTCTTTCCTCGCCAGTTGATGTTCTTGGCTCAGTTTGCGTTTGTTGGCGCGCAGCAGTCCGATCTTGGAGTTGGTTCCAACGGCTGCATTGCTTTTGCGGCAAGTCTCCATCGGGGATTTCGTACAGGCTGTAGTGCCCGTTGTAGGCATGTCTGGCAATGAGGCCATACTTGGCCCATCTTGCGACGGTTTGCTCACTGATGTTGAGGTGCACTGCCGCTTCCTGTCTCGTCAGCATTCCTCGCTGCCGCAGCCGATCATATCGTGATTGCAGCTTATATTCGTGGATGAGATAGGCGACTTTGAGAGGTGTAAAGCGGGCATCATGGCAGCCGCGACGTGCTGTTCCACCTGGGCGATGACCCTGCTCGTTCAGGATCTCGGCGATCTCTGGATAAATGTAATCATCGAGAAGCTTATCGATCAGTTCAACGATATTGGGCTTTGTCTTGATCTGCTGAGCGGAGGACTGTGGGTTCATGGTGGTGAGCGTCTGGATTTTGCCACCCTTGAAGCGAACGTGAAGCTTGGTGGTTCCTTCCGCCGGCAGCTTTAAGAGCGTGACGTCCTCGATGATGTGGGCCAGCAGTCGCTTGCGTTCGCGACTTGGGGTATCTGGATCTTTCCAGAGTTCGTTGAAGTCGGCCGTCATCGCGACCAACCGCTCGTGGACAGCTTTATCGAGAATGAATTGATCGTGCTCTCGGCCACGTTCGCGTTCTTCGCGAGCATTGGCCAGTATGCGTAGCTTCTCGTTCCATTCACCTTCGAGCGTGTCGGCGACGAGGCGGTTATTGGGATCGACCAGCATGAAGCGGCGCTGGGCGAGATCGGCTTCCGTTTGGGCGCGTTCGATCGCGCGACAGCGCAGCCGGTCTGCTTCTTCATGGCGAGCTTGGATCTCCTTGCGGACGTCGAGTGCCAGTTCGACGGCCGCTGGCGTCATCTGCTCGGCAATCAGCATGCCGATGGCTTCATCGACGGGTGGCCCGGCAATCGACTGACACATGGGCTCCCCACGATAGATATGGTCACGATTACAAATGTACCAGGCTTCCTGCCGGCCACGCCGGGCCGCATAGCGAACCCTAAGATGGTTGCCGCATTGCCCACACACTGCCCGGCCTTGCAGTAGCGCCGGGCCCTCCCTTGGGATTGACGCTCGTGCCGCTTCAAATCCACGGCCGTTCGCCTTGAGAATCTTCAGGTTCTCCTGGTGTCGCTCCCAACTGATATAACCGGGGTGGGCATCGGGCATGCAGGCCGGCCAGTCATCAATGTCGCGCGCACGCAAAGTCTTCTTGCCGTCGATGGTACGTCGAAACTGTCGTCGGCCATAGGTATAGGCGCCAGCGTAGCGCGGATTGTTCAGGACACGCATCGCCGTCGACGCGGTCAGCGGCCGAAACAGCGTGTCGCCGTTGTGTAGGCGCGACGGAAACAATAGGCCTTCATTGCGAAAGACCTTGACGGTCTGGGAGGCGGACTCGAGGCGAGAGAACATCTCAAAGAAATGAATGATCGTTTCTCTGACTTGCATGTCTGGATCAAGCGTCACATGACCGAAATGGTCATAGACCAGCCCGGTCGGCAGCAGGCAACGAAACTCGCCGCGCCGCACCTTATTGAGAATGCCGCCGCGTAGCCGGGCCTTGATCACATGCAGTTCGGCCTCACTCATCGTTCCCTTAAGGCCGAGCAGGAGCCGGTCGTTGAAACTTGCCGGATCATAGACGCCGTCTTCGTCCAGGATCAGTGTATCGGCAAGGGCGCAAATCTCTAGCAATCGCTGCCAGTCGGCATTGTTACGCGCGAGACGAGAGACCTCCAGGCCCATGACGATCCCGGCATGCCCCATGCCGACGTCGCTGACCAGGCGCTGGAACCCTTCACGCCAGGCGGCCGATGCACCGGACTCTCCTTGATCGTTGTCGATGACGATAATCTGCTCGTCGCGCCATCCGAGGGCGACAGCACGCCCCCGAAGCGCATATTGCCGCCCGGCGCTCTCGACGTTCTCAACGACTTGCCGCATGGAAGACTGGCGGATGTACAGATAGGCGCCGCGTTCGAGGTGATGAGGCTGGACTTTGAGATGTACATTCATCGTGATCTCCGATCGTTGATGCTCATGGCGATTGTCGCAAGGACGTGAACGACGGTGCTGTGTCCGCGGTGCAGCGGCCAAGCAATTGACGACGGGTAATTCTGCTCTCGCGGGGTGATTGCTGTTGAGGCTAACGCCTGAGCCCATCCCCACATGCCCCGGCGCAAAAAGAGCAGCAGGCCGCTACGGGCCATGAGCGGCAACGCTGCGCCGAGAGCAGCCTTGCGCAATACCTCGTACTGGGACGCGATGGTTGACGGCTGGATCGGGCATGCCGCCGTCGCGGCAATGTCTACCTGCCGCTTTTTTTTAGAACCCGCTCGATCGATCTGGGATGAAGCTCGATATCGAGTTCCTGGCGGAGCAGCTTGGCAAGTTCCCGGGCGCGGACGGGTTCGCCTGGGGCGAGATGCGCCTGCAGAAATGCCACGACCTTGTCGTCGATCTTGTGGGGACCGCGGGGCCCCGGCTTCGTCGGCACCAGTCCGGCAATGCCGGCCATATTGAAGTTCACCTTGGCCTGGTAGTAGGTCGGCCTGGAAACGCCGTACTCGTCGGAGGCCTCCGTCACCGACAGTTTGTCGATGGAGACGCGACGCAGCATCTCGTATTTGACCTGCACGGCGTCGTGTGGATCGAAGAACTCGCTGCCCCGAAACTTTGGATCGCGCACCTTCTCGGGGGTTGGGTTGAACGTGCCCTCTTCGATGAGGACATCCGTCTTTGTGCGCTTGCTGTCGTACTTCGCAGACATCAATGGCTCCGAGGGCGTGAAGCGACATTATCGTAAGTTTAATTATGACGCAATTTACCGCCTCGTCAAGGCAATCTCTATGGCTTATCACCGGCATTCCGTCATATATACAAGCGTAAATCCTCATGAATATCACCCTCTGCGGCATAATCTGTTTTACAGAAGCGGCATATTTATCTTTACATCCTGGCGCGTCGTCGCGTGCCCGACTTGCTTGAAAGGCGCTCCACCAGGGCGGTCAATTCCATTAAGTCGGCGACACGCAAGAGCGATCGTCCATTGCTCATGGCAACTTCAGGATCCGGGCTCACAAGATCAGTCCATTGCGGGGGAACCGACCAAACGGTGGCATCCTCGGTCTGCAGCAAAAGGCGTTCACCATGCCGATTGTAGCGCTTGCCGACACACGGCAACTGCCGTGGGAATAGAGGATGAAACGGATGCGTGACCCGTACTAACTGCGTATCTGCGTTGGTAGAGGCTGCATTCCTGTGTGAGGTACAAGAAGCTGGAGGATGGCGGTTCCATTGGCCCCGGATGCAGGACGGCGCGATGCATCTGACATCCGCGCAGTTCTCGGCGCTGTTCGAGGGACTGGACTGGAAACGCGTTCATGCACCAAGCGAAACGCGAGTGCGTGTTTCACTAATTTCGGGACAGCGATTCCGGTAATTCGCGGACAGCGATTTCAGTAAATACGGGACAGCGATTCCGCTAATTCCGGGACAGTCTCGGACGTGGATTTAAGGTCGATTTTCGCAAGCGCCGTTCTGGCAGATTGCCTCCTCATCATCGGTTGAGAGGGGCCATGCCAAGACGGAAGCAAGCGAGACGAACGACAGTGAAAGACATTCGATCGATACTGCGACTGACGCACGAGCAGGGCCTTTCGGTTCGCGCCGTTTCGGAACGCCTGAAGATCAGCAAAACCTCTGTGGCGACGTATCTGTTGCGAGCGAGGGAGACCGGACTTTCGGTCTGGCCGTTGCCTGCGGGCCTGGACGATGATGCCGCGCTGGAGCGACATCTTTTCCGGCGCGTTGGCCGGCCGCCACAGGACTTGGTCGAGCCGGATTGGCGGTCCGTTTCCGCCGAGCTGAAGCGCAAGGGTGTAACGCTGACGCTGCTCTGGCAGGAATACAGGGCGAGCCATCCCGACGGCTACGGCTACACATGGTTTTGCGACCGTTTTGCCGTCTTCGAACGCCGCGCTCACGCGACGTTCCGCAACCGTCATGAGGCGGGCGCGGTGATGCAGACGGATTATGCCGGCCACACCATCCCCATCATCGACCCTTCGACCGGCGTCATCCATTCGGCACAAATCTTTGTGGCGATGCTTCCCGCCTCGTCGTTGACATTCGCCTGTGCCAGCTTCAGCCAGAAACTGCCGGACTGGATCGAGGGCCAGGAACGCGCGCTGAGCTTCTTCGGCGGCGTCACGAAGGCGATCGTGTGCGACAACCTGAAGGCAGGCGTCGCCAAGGCGCTGTGGTTCGAGCCGACGCTCAACGCCACCTTCGCTGCTATGGCCGAACATTACGATACGACCATCCTGCCGACCAGAAGCCGCAAGCCGCGTGACAAAGCCAAGGTCGAAGGTGCAGTGCTGATCGTCGAGCGCTGGATATTGGCTCGCCTCAGAAACCGACGCTTCTTCAGTCTGGCTGATCTGAATGCCGCGATCTCGGTTCTGCTTGACGACTTGAACAACCGCCCGATGCGCCACATCGGAAAGTCGCGCCGAGACCTGTTCGAGGAGGTAGAGAGAAAGGCGCTTGCGCCGCTGCCAGCAACGCCGTTCGACTATGCGGAATGGAAATCGGCGAAGGTCCATCCCGATTACCATGTCGAGGTCGACAAGACCTTCTACTCTGTGCCGCACCGCTTGATCGGCCGACAGGTTGATGTGCGTCTGACCCACCGGGTGGTCGAGGTATTTCTCGATCACAAGCGGATTGCCAGCCATATCAGGCGTTCTCAGCGATCCGGGCATGTGACGGTCAACGAGCATATGCCCAAATCCCACCAGCGTTATGCCAACACGACGCCGGCATCGCTTTTGAACCAGGCGGCAAGGATCGGGGTGAACACCGCCATTCTGGTCGAGCGGATGATGCGCGATCGTCCTCATCCCGAACAAGGATATCGCTCGGCCTTCGGCATTCTGTCCCTTGCCCGCCGTTACGAGACGGATCGCCTGGAAGCGGCGTGCGAGCGGGCGCTGGTCATCAACTCCATCACCTATTCCTCTGTCGCCGCCATTCTCAAATCCGGTCTCGATCGAACCAAACCCCAGACAGACCCGGCAAAACCCACCCCGCCGCACACCAACATCCGCGGCGGCTCCTATTACCAGTGAAGGAAAGGAAAGACCCATGCTGACACATCCAACCCTCGATCAGATGCAGGCCCTTGGCCTTGCCGGAATGGCAACGGCCTATCGCGAACTTGCCGCTCAGAACAACAGCAGCGATCTCAGCCGCGACGAGTGGCTCGGCCTGATGCTCGATCGGGAAACGGCTCTGCGATCCGACAAGCGCCTGACCAACCGGCTTGCAGCTTCAAAGCTCCGCTTTCCCGACGCCTGCATCGAGAACATCGACTTTGCCGCTCATCGTGGTCTCGACCGCCGCAACACTCTGTCGCTTGCGCAAGGGGCGTGGTTGAAGGCAGATGAGAATATGATCATCACCGGCCAGACCGGCACGGGAAAAACCTGGCTCGCCTGCGCCTTCGGCCGTCAGGCTGCCCGGCTCGATCATTCCATCCTCTACCTGCGTATGCCGCGTCTGTTCGAAGATCTGGGCCTTGCCAGGCTTGACGGCCGCTTTCCACGCCTGGTCGACAAACTCGCCCGCGTCCAGTTGCTGATCCTCGACGACTGGGGAACGCACACGCTCACAGATCAACAACGCCTCGACCTGCTGGAAATCTTCGAGGAACGCTATCGCCGGAAATCAACGCTCATCACCGCGCAGCTTCCTGTCGCCCAGTGGCATGACATGATCGGAGAACCGACCATCGCAGACGCAATCCTCGATCGGATCATCCACAATGCGCACCGCATTGCCCTTGAAGGCGACAGCATGCGACGGCAAAAAACACCATCCCACTTGACCGGCGCTGAAAACGGCGAAATCAATCGCTCATGACTTCAACCAGGCAGGCGAAAATCGACCACACCATGCTGTCCCGGAATTAGTGAAACCACTGTCCGCGATTTAGTGAAACGACTGTCCCGTTCTTCCGAAATACGCAACGCGAGCGCCAACAAAGGCTGGTTAGCGGCCGCGACCAATTGAATCAGCATCATCCAGCCTCTCGTTCCGAGAGGAAAAAGATGCTGTTCTTAGCGCGTGACGATAACCCGGACGAACTTCCGGATGAACTGAACGCGCTGAAAGCCATGGTGCTTCGCGTGAGGCGGAGAATGCCCGGCTACGTAAGATCATCAAGGAATTGCAGCGCCACCGTTTTGGCGACGGGCAGAGACGCTCCCCGAGGACCAGCTTCTGCTTGGGTTTGAAGAGGGCCGAGCAAGTCGAGGCTGCGGGGCTGGAAGAGAAGGAACAAGCCACCACTGCCCTTCACCAGCCGTAAGTCGCCAGGCGGCGCACGAACCGTGGCTCGCTACCAGCCCACCTGCCGCGCATTGGTCCAGGTTCACCCGGAACGACTTTCGGCCCCGGTGGTCCTTCTGGCCCAACCGGGCCTGGGATGGAGATGGGGTCACCTTCACCCACGCCGATTCATCCCAGACACCACAGTCCAATGTGGCAGCTTCCATTGGAGTTCCGATCTTTTAACAGGAGCTTTCCGTTTAAGCGACGGAAAGCCTTCTGGCGACTAGCGATGAGCGAAGTTTCATGGCCGGCTTTTCGATCAGCGTCCATGATAGAGCGGCTAATGCCACGGTTCCGACCGGCTCGGCGATCCAGAGCCACCAGTGGCCGACCCATCCGATGGCGATCAGCGTGTGCATGACGAGCATATGGTAGAGGTAGATCCCGTAAGAGAGATCCTGGCCGCGCAACAGGTTAGGGCGCGGAAATGAGTACGCTGCCGACAGGACTAGACCGGCGAGAACAGCAATTCGGAATGCATCGGCAGGCGCCGCATTGTTGATCGAGATGAATGCAGCGGACGTTCCTGCTACCCACCACGTTATCGCGAGATGAGTTGCCAGCCACCACAAGAGCTTGCCTTCAAAGATCTTGCTGACGCGATTCCAGTAAAGCCGAGCAAGAACTCCCATCGAAAAAATCCAGAAAGTCGGGCCTACTGTCACCGACAGGAACGGATTGTACTTATCAGTTATGTTGAAGTGCTGCGCCATGACCCAAGACCCGAGACCGGCGACGGCAACGACTAGCGCCCCTGCTCGTTTCCACCGCCGCCAAATTTCCAACAGCATTGGCAGGGTGAGGTAGAACGTCAGCTCCACCGTCAGCGTCCACAGCACCCCGCTTGGGTCCGAGGCGCCGTAAAAGCCGCTCATCGTGTAGGGCTCGTATGTGAAGTAGACCGCCCAGATTCGTGCAGCGGTCAGGATGTAGACCGTGAAGTAAGACAGATACTGCAAGATGCCAGTGACATTTAATCCCCCAGTCACAAGCAGGGCAAGTTCCATCACGGCGATGTTGACGAACAGTGCAGGAAAGATTCGGAGCGACCGCTTGACGAAAAAAGAGGCCGCCGACGATGAGCGGATGTAAGAATCCGTAACTAGAAAGCCGCTGATTACAAAGAAGATCGCAACACCCGGCACCGAAAACAACAAATTGAAGACCGCTGTACCGTTCAAAGAATCGCCCAGGTGAAGCCAACTCCACGCGTGGCTAAGCATCACTTGGCAGGCGGCAAAGAGCCTTAACAGGTCAAAGTTGTTCCGGTGGCCGGATGAGTGTTCATTGGATGGTCCCATGAATGTCCATTAGCGCAGGCAGATGCCGCGCAACCTTTCGGCGCTTTATTGAGAACAGAACTCAGTGTAGCGGTGGACGGCGTTGTTGTCTGCAGCTCTGCCGTCAGATCGTTTGCCCTCGTTCAGCAACAACATCAACGATTACATGCTGATCCGGACGGTGGGGTCAAGGCACCGTTACTGTGAAAGTTGCATTCATCACCGCATTAGCCGCCGCCGAAGCAATGCGGTCGACACGAGGAATGGTACGACTATGTAGATGCAGAGAACGCCGATATGCAGGCAGACATTGGCGATTGGTTGGCCCAGCATCATCGGGCGGATAACGTCTATCGAATGTGCCAAGGGCAAGAAGGCCGCTAGTTGCTGGAATGCGGCAGGCAATTGATCTATGGGAAAGACTGCGCCTGATAAGAACAACATCGGTGTGATGACAAGCGTTTGATAAAATATGAAATAGTCGTAGCTGGGCGCGAGAGCCGTGACCACCATACCAAGGCTCGCAAAGGCAAAGCCAGTAAGGGCAATGACCGGAAGAGCATAGAGAAGAGCCAGCCAGTGAGTGTATCCCAACATGGCAGCGACAATACCAATACCGGTGCCTGCGAGCGACGCCTTAGTTGCTGCCCACGCCATTTCCCCAACGACGATATCCCCTAACCTGAGCTGTGTGTACAACATTGCTTCCCAGGTGCGCTGGCCCTGCATTCGGCCAAAGGCCGCATAGATAGTCTCGAAGGTTGCAGCAGTCATCGCGCTCGTCGCGACCATTCCAGCCGCCAAAAATGCAGTGTACGATACGCCGTCAACGCGCCCTACCATCACTCCCAATCCAGCGCCGAGTCCGAATAGATATATTATGGGATCGGCTAGATTTCCCAGAATGGATGCCAGCGCCGCTTTTTTCCAAGCCAGATAGTTTCGGCGCCAAACTGCAAGCCAGTTCAAACCGCCGGCGGGTAATGCTGCTACGCTCATCGTCTACTTCTCCATCTCGCGTCCGGTTAACCGCAAGAAGACATCCTCTAGATTTGGTGGACGCTCCAGCAAGCGCAGGCCCGAATATCCACGCAGTTGCGCGCGTACCTGCTCTGGATCAGGCGTGTAGCAGAACAGGGTCTCTCCGCTGATCTCCAGTCGCCTAGCATTCGGCCTGATCAAAAGACTAAGCTCCTGCGGGTCGCCACCGTAAATTTCGATCACGGGACAGCCAATCTGCTCCTCGATCAGGGCATGGGGTCGGCCTTCGGCGATTTTTCGCCCAGCTTCGAGCACGCACAGCCGGTCGCACAACCGCTCAGCCTCTTCCATGATATGGGTCGTCAGAAGAATTGTCTTGCCTCGTGCCAACAGCGATCGAAGTCGTTCCCAGATCAAGTGGCGCGCGTGTGGGTCGAGACCGGTGGTCGGCTCGTCCAAAATGAGTAGCTGCGGGTCATTAATGAGCGCACGCGCCAAAGTGAGGCGCCGCTTCATCCCGCCAGATAGGTCTGCCACACGCGTATTCGTCTTGCTCTCAAGTCTCGCAAAATCAAGCAGCGACGGGATGACCGCTTCGATTTCTCGGGTGCTCATGCGGAAGTAGCGGCCGTATACCATAAGGTTCTCGCGAACCGTGAATTCCAAGTCGAGATTATCGAACTGCGACACGATCCCGATTTTCGCGCGTGCCAAGCGAACCTGGCCCGGCTCCTGCGCTCCGAGTACAGTGATCTTGCCTGCACTTGGCGACGTCATCCCTAGGATCATACGGGTGATCGTACTTTTACCTGCGCCGTTCGGCCCTAAAAGACCAAAACATTCTCCAGGGGCGATAGTAAACGACAAGTCATTGACAACGACTTTGCCACCATATGATTTCGAAACGCCGGCCAGGTCGATTGCAACTGGGGACAATGAGCCAGAAGGCGAATCCATTGCCTTAAGTTTCGAACGGCCCTGCCGGTCCGACTGGCTGAGATGATGCTGGTGCGGATCAGCTGCCGCCGTCTTCAAATTCGTTAGTTGCCCGTTCATTTCTTGTCCCAACTTATTAGCTGCGGTGACGCAACCATCACTCGCCACTATAGGCAATTTCAGATGTCGCCCGCCCTGGCATTTTAGCAGCGCCCTGCTGACCAACAGTGGGCGCAACAGCGACTGATCCACGCGACAGCCAGTCGCTATTGGATAAGGTACAAAGGGCATAGGCCTTCAAGGGAATTAAGAGAAAGATGTTCACGAGCGTGTGGAGAGCAAAACCCAGAAACCTAAGTTGGCGGGCGCGATAGGCAGCCACGCTGCATCGTACAAGAGTCATGGATCCGATCACCAGGATCGTCCACCATGGCACTGTGGCGGTCAGCGCAAACTGGCCAATACCCGTCAATACCGACAGCGCAAGAAGCAGAAGGCCGCCATTTTGCCCGATTACGTCCAGAGTGAGATACCGATCGAGGCCAGGCATTAGAGGGAGCGCGAGCAATGTATCCCGGAAGGTGCTGCGTGCCCACCGTAGTTGTTGACGCAGATAGACACCCATTGTGTCAGGAACGACTGTCGCCGCGATGGCGCTCGGAACATACTCAGTTCGAAAGCCGGCGCTCAGCATGAGAATCGTCAAATGGCGATCTTCACCGAAGTCACTCGGCTTGCCGCGATAAAGCTGCGTCTCGTACTGATCCAGCAGCGAGAGCATAGCAGACCGACGGTACATCGCGCATGGGCCGCAGCAACACATAACTGCACCGAAGCGAGCTTGTGCCGCGCGCTCCTCGTTGCAGGCAAGCCAGTACTCCATGTCAATCAATCGAGTTAGCCAGGTGTCCGCCTGGTTACTGGCTTTCATTTGGCCCATCGCCGCACCGACTGCTGGATCGCGCATTTTGTGGGCAAGCTTCGAGACGACGTCGGGGGCTATCGTGGTGTCTGAGTCCACATTCAAGATGAGGTCCCCAGAGGACTGGGTTATAGCGGCGATTTGCGCTTTGCGCTTTCCAACATTTTTAGCGAGAATTGTGAAGTTGAATCTCTCATCGTCTACATAGGCAGCGCGTTGAGCCACGACCGCTTCGCGATTTTTGGAACCGTCGTCGACCACATAAAAACGCAATTTTCCAGCGTAATCCTGTTCCGCGAGAGACGCGAGGCATTCGGAGAGAACGATTGGGTCCTCGTTGAAGCACGGCACAATGACATCAACGCTTGGTAGATGGGTGGTTTCGACGTCTTTCGCAGGTGTTGTTGAGGTCGTTGTCCGCCTAGCATGAAAGACCTGCGCGCTCTTATATACAGTGGAGAGCATTGCATAAAGCGAGACGGCGGCGATGCTGGTTGTTGCGAGCAGGGTCATGGTTTCTCGTTTGTCCAGTGTTTCAGGGAAGGGAACGAATTTCGAATCCGCGGCTATGCAGTGCCGGAATAATTCGAGAGAGTGCTAAAAGCGTCTGGTCACGCAATCCGGCAAGCGAGCATTGCTCAACCTCATCGGGAGGACACCCGTCGTGCAAAAGCACGATTGCCCCAGGCCGAGCAGCAGCAAGCACCTCATCAACGATCACGTCGACGCCCGGGCAAGACCAATCTCTAGGGTCGGCCGACCAGTGAACGGCGCCAAGTCCAGCGCTCATCGATGCTGAAAGCACGTCTTCAGTCCAAACCCCGTAAGGCGCTCGTAAGTGCCGGACCAAGGCTTGGGGACAGGCCGAGACAATAGCTTGATGCGCCTCGTCTATTTCACGTTTGACATCCTTGGGATCGCAGGTGGCGAGGTCGGGATGCGTCATGGTATGATTGGCGACATCATGACCTTCCGCCACAAGACGCCGGATGAGTTCGGGGTGATCCTTCACGTATGAACCGATAGCAAAAAATGTCGCCGGGACACGGTGCTCAGCTAGAACATCAAGGATTTGCGGCGTGCAGAATGGATTGGGACCATCATCGAACGTCAAATAAACGCAGCGATCTTCCTGGCCGCTTTGACTGACCGGTACTTCGCTCATATAGGCAGGCCGCTTCATAGTTCCGACCCGTTTCGTTCAATCAACGAGCCCGCAGGCCACTCAGTCATCGGACGGTCCACGGGAACTACCAATACGAGGACATCTTCAGTGCGCGTGGCTGGCAGGTCGGAATGCGCGTCTGGAAGCGTGGAGCGCACACGCAGCCCGGTCATAATATTGGCGGTACCATCTCGGCAGTATCTTTCCATGTGATTTCGCATGGCGTGGCGAACTGTTCCAAAAGCAAATGGAACGCTCAACTCGCGCAGAACCGGAAACATAGCGCGGACCGAGTGAGCGATTCCTAATCCTTCTAGATCCGGTCGCACTCCGTACAGGCCTAGCTCGGCCACAAGCAAATCAGTCGTACCGACCTTTATGAAGCGGCGTAACAAGCCCATGTGGCTAGCGACGCCGCGCGAGTCATATGCGATTGCGCGGCGTTCGGGCCTCGCACCACCCCAGCTTCGGCCAGTCTCGAACGGCTTGGCATTGAAAGCTCCCGTCGGTCCATAGGTCTTGCAAAAGAAATCAGCGAGTTCCGCGTGGTCTGAGGCTTCCAGCTCATTTTCCCAGCATATTTTCCACCGCACTTCAGAAGACATCCAAAAGCTCCACGTTGTTTCTTCACCCAGCCACGATCAAAGCCGCGCAGATTGTTGCGCACGACTATTGGATTGCCAGTTAGACAATCGCGCGGTTAGGAGAAGTAAAGAATTGAAATCGGGCCCTTGCCCGGCATTTCGATTTTTCGTTCCCGGCCTTGATATTGATCAAGTTCCGGCTTTTCTATAAGCGGTCCGAAAGATTGGTAAAATTGATTGTTTGGATGGCAATCATCTGTGGAATGGATATACACCCATGCGTTTTAAAGGCCTTGATCTCAACCTTCTTGTAGCGCTCGACGCTCTAATGACCGAGCGCAAGCTCACAGCAGCGGCACGCAGCATCAACCTCAGCCAACCGGCCATGAGCGCTGCCATCTCCAGGTTGCGCGCCTATTTCAACGACGAGCTTTTCATCATGCAGAGACGGGAGCTAATTCCGACCCCGCGTGCGGAGGCACTCGCCCCCGCTGTTCGTGATGCTCTCTTGCATATTCAGCTCTCCGTCATCGCATGGGATCCAATAAACCCTGCGGAGTCCGATCGCCGATTCAGAATTATCCTTTCAGACTTCATGGCACTAGTCTTCTTCGACAAGATCATCTTGCGCTTAGCTCGAGAGGCGCCGGGGGTCAGCTTCGAGTTGCTGCCGCTTGACGACGATCCCGAGGAGCTTCTCCGCCGTGGGGATGTTGATTTTCTGATCCTTCCGGATTTATTCATGTCTGGCGCCCACCCAAAAGCAAGGCTTTTCGAAGAGGAACTGGTGTGTGTCGGCTGCCCTACGAACGAGCAACTGCCAGGGAAGCTCTCCCTGGAGCAATATATGTCCATGGGGCATGTTGCGGCTAAGTTCGGACGTGGTCTTAAGCCTTCTGTTGAGCAATGGTTATTGCTGGAGCACGGCTTCAAGAGGCGTATTGAACTCGTCGTGCCGGGGTTTAACTTGATCCCGCCGTTGCTGTCAGGCACTAACCGAATAGCAACCATCCCACTCCGGCTGGTCAAACATTACGAACAAATTATCCCCTTACGGATCATCGAGCATCCTTTGCCACTTCTTTCGTTCACTGAGGCTGTCCAATGGCCGGCTCTTCACAACACTGATCCTGGAAACATTTGGATGCGCAAGATTATGATCAAAGAGGCTTCGCGCATGGAATCTGAGATGGAAAGTTGTAGGTCGTAAGCGGCACCGCCGGGGTTCATTTCACAGCCCCAGTAGTTAGATGGGCGCTGATCATTGGAAACTATGCATTCGGTCCCCAAACGAGGCATCACGTTACAGGCGAGCCCCGCTGCCCCAGTTTGGTCTCATGCAAAATGATTCAAAACTTTATTCCTGTCACTGATGTTCGACTCATTGCTGAAAACCAGCATCATGCCGCGGCGACTTCACCGACCTCCCGCACATGCTTCCTGCGCCGCACTGATAACGCGCCGGCCCGGGAAAGGGGCCAAAGCTCAATTACTTTCGATCCGCGTAATCACGCTTTTCCTGGAGGGGTTGCAACTGCGCCGGCGCATGAATTCAGCTGCGGCAATGCCCGAGCCACAATCCATAGCGTGGATGCTTTTGATCCACACAATCAATTTTACCAATCATTCCATATGATCCATAGCAGGGCAACCGCGCGGTGACGTTCCGGTAAGTTTATCGGTTTCTGTCGTCACTTCGCAGACGAGCCGGAACATCTTCCGATGTTAGCAGCAATTAGATCGAGCCTTCTCGCAAGGCCGTTGGCTTGTCGAAATTAGGCATGATGGAAAGGAATACAAATGGCTGATCAACTCACACTGGAAATTATCAGTGCGATCAATAAGCTCGTCAAAGCTGAAAACGGCGAGAGAACGACCGTAGCGCTCGGCGAAATCACGACTGGCACGGAGTTGACTTCGCTTGGCATCGACTCGCTGGGTTTGGCCGATGTCCTTTGGGATCTGGAGCAAATCTACGGCATTAAGATCGAGATGAATACGGCGGATGCCTGGTCGAACCTCAACAATATCGGCGACGTGGTGGAAGCCGTCCGTGGCTTGCTCACTAGGGAGGTCTAAATGGACAAGCGCGTCGTTATCACCGGATTGGGCGGACTGTGCGGACTGGGCACCGATGCTTCCTCTATCTGGACGGAGATGCGCGAAGGCCGCTCCGCCATCGGCCCGATTTCAAATTCAGAGATTCATGAGCTGAAGGGGATGATCGGGACCGAGATCAAGGTGCTGCCTCAACACGACATTGATCGCAAGCAGCTCATCTCCATGGACCGCTTCAGCCTGCTTGCCGTGCTTGCAGCTAAAGAAGCCATGCTACAGGCCGGACTTTCGTGCGATGAAGGAAATGCCCACCGTTTCGGCGCGACAGTGGGCGTTGGCTTTGGCGGATGGGACGCTACCGAGAAGGCCTACCGCACCCTCCTATTGGGCGGCGCGACCCGCACTGAGCTATTCACTGGGGTAAAGGCAATGCCTAGCGCGGCTGCCTGTCAGGTAAGCATGAACCTCGGGCTGCGGGGGCCAGTCTTCGGTGCCACCTCCGCCTGCGCCTCGGCCAACCACGCGATCGCTTCAGCGGTAGACCAGATCAAGCTCGGTAGGGCGGACGTTATGCTAGCTGGAGGAAGTGACGCGCCACTCGTCTGGATCGTGCTTAAGGCATGGGAAGCAATGCGCGTACTCGCTCCAGATACTTGCCGGCCATTCTCCGCAGACAGGAAAGGACTAGTTTTGGGCGAGGGTGCGGGCATGGCCGTGCTGGAAAGCTATGAGCATGCCGCCGCCCGCGGTGCAACGATGCTTGCCGAGGTCGCCGGCGTCGGCCTTTCCGCCGATGCCTACCACATCGCTGCACCAGCTGTGCATGGGCCGGAGGCGGCGATGCGCGCCTGCCTTGTTGATGCGGGTTTAAATGCCGAGGATGTAGACTACCTCAACGCCCATGGCACCGGCACCAAGGCCAACGATCAGATCGAAACGACGGCGATTAAGCGCGTCTTTGATGACCATGCTCGATCGATGTCCATCTCTTCTACCAAATCCACTCACGCGCACTGCCTCGGGGCAGCAAGTGCGCTCGAAATGATAGCCTGCGTGATGGCGATCCAAGAAGATGTCGTGCCGCCCACCGCCAACTATCGCGAGCCAGACCCCGATTGTGATCTGGACATCACGCCAAATGTGCCCCGAGAGCGCAGGGTGCGCGTGGCCATGAGCAACGCCTTCGCCATGGGCGGCATGAATGCTGTCCTTGCGTTCAAGCAGGTGCAATGAGGTGAAGATCGTCACGATTGACCCCTTGTAAGGCAGCTTCAAATGCCTGAAGCAGGCCCCCCCGATTCCCGTCAGTGAGGTTTCGCTGCAATTCCCCAGATACTCGCGCATCTGAAAAAAGTTCCGCCGGGCAGCCACGTTACTCCGCTTTCACCACGTGTCGCGGGGAGCTGGAGCCTGACTATTTTCGTCGCCGGAGCTCTCACTCGGCTCGCCGGTCGACTAAAGTTGACGCCTCATCCTTTTCTGCCACGAACAAGGAGTGTTACTATCAATTCCACCTCCGCCTGCGCCCGATATCGTGCCAGGTGCTAGCTAGCTTGATCGCGAAGTAGTCGCACTCAAGTACCGTCCTCGCACGAACAAGATCTGAGAAGAGACGATGACACGCAGCCAAAAAGAAAAGATGCTGGCAGGCGAAATGTACAACGCAGCGGACCCCGAGATCCAAGCCGAGCTGCTCCTCACCGGGGCTTGGCTGAAGCGGTACAATGACACGCTGGGCGACACCGCCGAGCGGTGGCATGCGCTCCTGTTAGAACGATTGGGCGCGGTCGGGCTTGGAGCGGCTATTCGTCCTCCGTTCCACTGCGATTACGGGTTCAACATCCGGATCGGAGCTTGGGTATACATCAATTTCAACTGCGTCATTCTTGACGTGGCAGCCGTGACTATCGGTGACGGAACCGCAATAGGGCCCGCTGTGCAAATTTATACCGCGGACCATCCACATGATCCAGAGCAGCGCCAGGCTGGGCTGCAGTTGGGACGACCTGTCAGCATTGGCAGGCACGCCTGGATTGGCGGTGGAGCAATCATTCTCCCGGGCGTGACGATCGGCGATCACGCTGTCATTGGCGCTGGTAGCGTGGTCACGCGAGATGTTCCTGCAGGAAGCACGGCCATGGGAAATCCAGCTCGGGTCAGGGCTGGTGGACGCTCGCCGCAATCATAAAAGTAGGCTTTGGGGCAATCCGGTGGTAAGGGGTAGTTCCTTTGCTTGTGCGAACGGAACTTCTGGGCCGCCATGGCCCTTGCGGTTCCAACTGTCGGCACTTTCACTCTGACGCAAATCTCTTTGCAAATGCGGCTGGGCAGTCGAGCTGACCGGTTCGTGATCACGTTTGCATGCAAAGGGGCAATTACGACTCAAGGTCAACCCGCAGACACAGACCGCTTCACCTCTAGAAAAACGAATTGCTTTTTCAGTCCGTGCGCTCGATGAAAGACAATTCGTTGTGTCCAATGGACATGCGCGCCCGGCATGTCGTCGGCAAATACCAATCCCTGTTGGCTGGAACATCTTTGTCAGAGGCAGGCGCCCATCATCCGGGCGTAGCCTATCTGTCGACACTTGGCAGAAGGCATCAATCGCTGCGTAAAAGCGTTTATCGACCCTTCTGAGTACGCCGCATCCATGACGTGGATGATAGCTATCGCAACAATCAATTTTACTAATCTGTGTAGAGTTATTAGCACGCGCTGGAGGACACGCACCGAGCGGCGTCCGCCTTCCTGATTACGGTCGGGGGCTCTTGGGACATGGGTGACGAGCATGTGTGGGATTGTTGGCATAGTGGGACGGAAGCCCGTGCCGGAGCGGCTGATCGAAGCCTTGGAGCGACTGGAATATCGCGGCTATGATTCAGCCGGCGTTGCTACGATCTTCGAGGGAGAATTGCACCGACGCCGGGCAGAAGGCAAACTCGTGAACCTTAAAACGAGATTGAAAAAAGAGCCCCTGAGCGGCACCGTCGGCATCGCCCACACGCGCTGGGCGACCCATGGCGCACCGACAGAATGCAACGCTCACCCGCACTTTGCCGATGGCGTAGCCGTTGTTCATAACGGCATCATCGAAAATTTTTCCGAGCTGAAGGACGGATTGGCGAAGGTAGGGGTCAAGTTTAAGACCGATACGGACACCGAGGTGATTGCACATCTCCTGACCAAATTCCGTCGGGATGGCATGGGATGCCTTGAGGCCATGCATGCCATGCTGAAGTGCGTCAAGGGCGCATTCGCTCTTGCAATCCTGTTTGAGGATGATCCAGCGACCATTATGGTGGCGCGCAATGGACCACCATTAGTGATAGGCCATGGCGATGGTGAGATGTTTCTAGGTTCCGACGCGATCGCTCTTGCTCCGTTCACCAATGACATCACATATCTGAACGATGGCGACTGGGCTGTTGTCGGCAAAACGAGTGTCCAAGTTTTCGATACGGAAGGCAAAGTCGTTACGCGCCCACGGCACATATCGCTTGCTACCGCAGGCCTGGTCGGCAAGGGCAATCACCGGCATTTTATGGAGAAGGAAATCTACGAGCAACCCGAGGTCATCGCCCGTGCTCTTGGTCACTACATCAATGTCAACGATAATCAGGTCAATGCCATGACAACCGACATCGGTTTTGCCAGGGTTGAGGGCCTCGCAATTTCTGCCTGCGGCACTGCATATCTGGCGGGGCTGGTTGGCAAATATTGGTTCGAGCGCTACGCACGCTTAATGGTTGAAATTGATGTCGCCTCTGAATTCCGCTATCGAGAAATCCCGTTGTCGCCGCGGTCGGCAGCACTCTTCATCTCTCAATCTGGTGAGACGGCTGACACGCTTGCATCGCTGCGCTATTGCAAAGCACAAGGTCTGAGAATAGGCGCTGTCGTCAATACCCGGGAATCAACTATTGCCCGCGAGGCAGATGCCATCTTTCCGATCCTCGCCGGGCCGGAGATCGGCGTTGCTTCGACCAAGGCATTCACTTGCCAGCTTGCTGTTCTCGCTGCACTAGCCATCGGCGCAGGCAAGGCGCGGGGCACAATCACAGACGACGAGGAACAGGCGCTCGTCCAAAGTCTGGCGACGTTGCCGGGCGTTATGCGACGGGTGCTGAACGACATCAAGCCGAAGATCGAGCTCTTGTCACGGGAATTGTCGAATTACCGCGACGTGCTCTATCTCGGCCGCGGCACGAATTTCCCATTGGCCATGGAAGGTGCGCTGAAGCTGAAGGAGGTTTCCTATATCCATGCTGAAGGTTATGCGGCGGGAGAATTAAAACACGGTCCGATCGCCCTGATCGATGAAAATATGCCAGTCATCGTCATTGCGCCACATGATCGGTTCTTCGATAAGACTGTCTCCAATATGCAGGAAGTGGCCGCCCGCGGCGGCCGCATCATTCTGATCACCGACGAGACGGGCGCTTCGATCTCGAAACTCCCCACCATGCACACTATCGTGTTGCCTAACGTTGAGGAGATTATCGCGCCGATGATCTTTTCTCTGCCGCTGCAGCTTCTTGCGTATCACACGGCGGTCGTCATGGGGGCAGATGTGGACCAGCCGCGGAATCTGGCTAAATCGGTCACAGTCGAATGATTGTGACGATTGGTTAAATCGCATCTCGCCTCCGAGAAAATCCACGACTTGATCAGACATCAAATAAGTGAGGTCGTATGCACGAACTTTCGCTCGCCGACGTGCCGTCGCGAATTGGCCAGGAACTCGGCAAATCCGAATGGATCACCGTCGATCAAACTACAATCGATCTCTTTGCCGATGCGACACACGATCATCAATTCATCCACGTGCACCCGGAACGCGCGGCAGTCGAAAGCCCGTTTGGTGGCACTATCGCTCATGGCTTCCTGACACTCTCGCTTCTGTCGGCGATGAACTTCAGCGGCATGCCAAGGATCCGCGAGCAGACCATGGGCCTTAACTACGGCTTAGACCGGGTGCGTTTCATGTCACCGGTCAAGACCGGCAGCCGTGTGCGCGGTCGCTTCGTTCTCTCTGAATGTCAATTTCGCGGCGCAAGCATGCTGGTGACCACCTACGAGGTGACGGTCGAGATCGAGAACGAGAACCGACCGGCACTCACGGCCAATTGGATCACGATCATTCAGTTTGACCCGGACGACAGGCCTAAAGGGATTTGACGCCAGCCCGCGCCAGTTGCCTGGTCTACGGATAGAACCGCCATGGACCTACGCGCTGTTTTGCATTGGGCGTCTGTTTTCCCTTACGAACGCCTATTGCTTTCAGCCGGTTGACCAGACTTGCGCCGCAAGCAAGGCGGCAGACTGGCATCATGCGCGACATAACGTTATCAGCGAGATCACCAGGCTCGCTTGACCTGTCACTGAACTTTCATCCAGCGGCGGTTAGAGCCTCGGCGGGTGTTGAACCGCCCCAGGATTCTGGACCACCGGAGGCTGGAGTTTCCGGCTTCATTCAGGGAGGTGGGCTGGTTGCGCCTCCCGGATTCATCAGTAAGATTGGCACCTTATTGCCGATGGCACCATGTGGCCGAACCTCATTGTAGTCTCTGCGCCAATCCTCCATCTTTTCGCGGGTATCCGCAAGGGTCAGGAACCAATGCTGGTTCAGACATTCGGCGCGGAAGCGGCCGTTGAATGCTTCGATGAAGGCATTGTCCGTCGGCTTTCCTGGGTGCGGCGGATGATATCGAAGCGCACAACCCGGGTCTTCGATATCCGCGCCAGCCGCCTGAATCCGGAAAAGGGCTGGGACAGCACATTGCGCCGCTCGCGCGCAAGATCAGATCTCGTCCTCCGCGAAACATGCGCGGCGAGACCCTGCCGCTGCCGGGGCGATGCCGGACCGGGCGCCGATGGCGAACATAGCGGTCATGCGCAGATCTTCATCGCCGGCCAGCTTTCGGCGGTTCGCTTTGTCGGGCAGCGTCAAAGCAGCGCCGGTGTTAGTGCCCAATTGCAAAGCAGGCAATTGACCAGATGAAATCCGTCTGCATGGCAACGGCGGCCTGGTCGAGCTTGCCGGGACTGGTCCAGAACCAATTCGGATCCGGCGCGCCATTCGGACTGCAGGAACCAGATGGATTGGGGCAGAGCGCCGGGATCGGCGGATCGACAAATCCTGCTGGCGTCGTCTTTATTCCCTTTGCGTTGACGGCGGCACGCGCATGGCAGGTGATGCAAGACGAAGTGTCGGCGAATCCGGCCTCCGTTACCGAATTGCCAAGATGCGTCGGCAAGCCGGTCGCCGAGATGAAGTCGGTCTGGCTGCCCTTCAGGCAGTAATGTTCCCACACGGGTGGAAGGCCTGCAGATCTCATCATGGCTTTCAGTGCGTCGTTCTTTGCGCAGTCGCTGTAGGTCTGATCAAGGGCGTCATTCGCGTCCACGTCGGCGACAACCGCACCATAGGCATCATGGCATCCGGTATAATCGCAACGGCCTGGATTGTTCTGGTGCTCGAACGTTGCCCAGGTCCAGTTTGGCAGCACCTTACTGCTGATATGCATGGCGATTAGCGCGTATTTCTTCCCGTCAGGTGCCTCACTGACATAATAATCGGCGCTATCGACCTCATCGGCGGGTACCCAATTTGCTTTGACTTCCATGGCGCCGACAGGAGCTGAGATCGGCCGGCCGGCATTATAGAAGGATCGCAGACCGGCCTTGGTAAAGAGCTGGTTGCAAACGATGTAATCGAAAGTCGCCTGGTTGCGGCGAACTTCTTCGCTCCCGTCGGGCGACCCATGCGGGACGAGGCCCATCGGAGCCAACTGCTGGAGGGCTGGAAGACTCAGTATTTTTGGGCTGGCCAGGGGAGTGGCGATTTCCGCCGCTGCAGCGACCGCACCCGACTGTCCACAGGACGGGTCACCCTTGGCGCCCGGGAAAATTGGGTGCGGGGTGAATGTATCTTCGTTCGAAGCCCATGTTTCGAACAAAACCTTGCCGGGCGTCGCCGCGACGGGAGCAGCGACATAAGCGAGGAAACGCCAGGACGCCTCGTCCGGCCTGTTGATTGCCAGGTTGGCATCGACCGACTGGGCGAAGCCGTCGAGGGCTATGGACGCCAACGCCAAAACGGCACCCGTTGCAAATAATCTGGAAATCCAGTGCATCTTGTCCTCCAAGCAGGTTCATCAGTCTCCGAGCTTTTTCGGAGGTGATTTTGTATTTTCGTTGCCTATTCGGGGCATCCGCCGTGGCGCTGAATGCGTTCCGACGTCGTCTCTATTTGATAGCGCGTAATCTCCGAATGTGGAATATAAGCCTCCGTAACGGATTTTCATATATATAACGTCTATATACCGTCAAAATGTAAAAAATGCAATAATGCGACAAACGAAAGTGAAGTGTCGCGATATGCTGGAAAATCCTGAAACATCAATCGTTAAGGCCAGAATCAAGCATCGCAGCCCTACTGGAAATGGCGGAGAACAAGACGGAGTAATCGGGCGATGATCGACATCAGTACGCCCGATCTCTCCCTTATCCGTGACGCCGATCTGAGGAAGAAACTCGCCCAAGCCCGCGAGCGGCTCAAGATGGATGCCGTATTCGTCCTGGAAGCGCGCGAGATTATCGCCGAACAGACCGCGCGCGATGCCAAGGCCGAGGCCCGCGCGAATGAAATGGCAGCCATGTCACCGGGGGCGCGGCGCCGCGCGAAAAGCAAAGACGCGCTCGAAAAAGGGGGCGCCCGCCAAGACCTGCGCCATATTCATAGCGTGCTGGCCCTGTGTGGCCTGCCCTATAGCCGCCAGCCGCTCGAGGAGCGCGAGTACCGCAGCAAACAGGGCAGCATGCGGCTGATTGTCAATGCCGGTGAGTTGCTGTCGCCAAGGGGCGAGTTCGTCAAGCAGCCGTTGCCCTATGGCTCCCGCGCGCGCCTGTTGCTGTTGCACCTGTGCAGCGAAGCCATCCGCCAGCAGTCGCCCACGATCAAGATCGACGCCAGCCTGACCGCCTTCATCAAGAAGATGGGCTTTGGAGCCAACGGCGGCCAACGCGGTAACCTGATCGCCTTCAAACAGCAGCTGAACGCGCTGGCGGCCTGCAAGATGACCATCGGCACCTTCGACGAGAAAGGGGGCCATACCAAGACGGTCAACACCGCGCCGTTTGAGTCGATGGACGTTTGGTTCCCGACCCATCCCGACCAGCAAATGCTCTGGGCGAGCACCATCACGTTCAGCCGCGAGTTCTACGACACCCTCGCCAGGCACGCGCTACCGGTCAACGTCCATGCGATCCGCGCGTTTTCGGACTCGCCGCGCAAGATCGACATCTACTATTGGCTCGGCCACCGCTGCTACAACTTGAGCGAACCCGTTTCGATCAGTTGGAAAGCCCTAAAAGAGCAGTTCGGGGAGGGGCATTTCGTGACCTCGGGCAAGACCGGCGGCTATACCCGCGATCGCGATTTCCGGGCCAAATTCACGAAGGAACTGGCTCACATCTGCGAGCTGTTTCCCAAGCTCCCCGTCGCCGTCAATGAAGGCGGCATCCGGCTGAAACCGGCTGATTCTGATGCGTTGTCACTCCCCGCCAAGAGTTCCACAAAAAAGCGTGAAACCATAAAGCGTTAGCTACGCTGAATCGGTCGCGCCTATATATAGAACTGAAGACTACGGAACACTGCGGAACACCTTTTTCTAAAATCCTTCTGAATTTACAGAACAGGAAGATTTGAAATTTTGGATTTTTTGAAGAGATGAAGCTTTGCGGACTTGATCGCACGTGGTAGCTCACCAAATCCCACACAGCGCGTTTTCAGGACCTGAGTGCCCCGCGAGTGTGGCCGAGGCGTGAAAAACGCCTCCTAGGTGTTTAGTACCGGCATTTGATGGAGCGGATCGAAGGCGAAGCGCTCGGGTTGTGAAGTCCATGCTTTGCAAATGAACTCGTAGGGTATGAGGCCCTTGAGAGTCTTGAGTCTGCGGCCGAAATTGTAAGCGGCGACAAAGTCGGCGAGGTGCTCGGGGAGTTGATCGTGGCTTTCATAGTAGAAGCGTCTGACGGTGGCATCCTTGATGGTTCGGTTCATCCTCTCGACTTGACCACTGGTCCACGGGTGCTTCGGCTTGGTCGTGCGGTGCTCGATATCGCTGGTGGCGCAGGTCTATTCGAAGGCATGGGCCCAGAAGCGTTCGCCATTGGCGATCGCTTCTTTGATCAGCGGCACAGCCGACCCTCCAGCGCCGGGGCGTGGTGAACTGGATCCCGTTGTCGGTGAGCACGGTGTGGATCTTGTAGGGGACGACTGCAATCAGGCGTAGGAGGAATTCGCGCGAGATGGCGGTGGTGGCCTTCTCGTGCAGTTCGACGAAGGCAAACTTCGAGGTGCGATCGATGGCAACGAGCATGTGCAGCTCGGCAATGTCGATGTGGAAGTAGCCGATCGGGTAGCTCTTGAACTTCTTCTTCGCCGGCCTGTCGCCATCGACATCCGGCAGGCGGCCGATGCCATGGCGCTGCAGGCAACGATGCAGCGAAGACCGCGTGAGATGCGGGATTGTCGGCTGCAGTGCATAGAGGCAGTCATCGAGCGGCAGCAGTGTATACCGGCGAAAGGCAACGATAACGGCCTCCTCCTCGACGGAAAGCACCGTCGATCTCGGCTCTTTCGGGCCGGTCGGAAGGTCCGCAACCGAGGATCGCTTCCGCCACTTGGCGACGGTCTTCTGATTATCCCATAACGCTTCGAAAGCGTTCTCAGGCTCTCTTGACTATGTTGTATCGCTCGACGGACTGCCTCTGTCGTCGTGGCACCTTATGAAGAACCTGGCCCATAGCGCATCCTTTGATTCGGAAGACAAGGATGCTCCATCAAAGCCTGGGATCAAACATCCAAGGCCCTCAACGCGGACTTTCACAAAGATGGAATTGCTTCGCGGGCCTGTACAGAAGACGGACGCTACGCAGGCGTCGCTCCTGATACCACGCTGGTCTTCCGCAGCAGGGCCAACTCTGCCAGCGTCTCACGATCCTTTCGACCAGGATCACGTCTTTGCCGTTGAACAACGCCCACATTGGATAGCAGCGACCGGTCACGGTGCAGTCGATCAATGAGATCACGTCGTTTCTATTTTCCGTAACCTGCGCCACGTTGGAAAAGAGAAGCGCCCCGAGGGTGGAACGCTCCTCGGATTTTCGAATTAAAAGAATACGAAATTTGACGCCGTAAGCGACGTAAGATCCAACACCTCTTTCAGATTGTCGGCATCAGCGAAGGCATGCGCGAAGGCATGCGCGTGGTTCGCGGAATCGACATAGGCTAGTGTCGCACCGTGAGTTTTCTCATCATGGTAGACAATGATGTCACCGGCGGCTTCGTGATCAATTGCCTTCGCGGCGGCAGCGCCAGACGCAAAGCCTCGATCAGTGATTACCACGACGTGCTCGCCGTGCGCGTCTGCGGCCGCGCCATTGTAGAAAGTGTCCACAGCTTCGCCCGGGAAACCCCTGGAGTGGTTGACGAAATTTGCGCCAAACAGACCCCCTTCCCCCTTATCGCGGGCGGCGCCCAGGACAAAACGGTCGTGCTCCGGCTCGAAATCCTTCACAGTCGTATAGCAGTGCGTTGTTCCAACCATAGGGTCGTGGAACCGAAACACGAAGGCGTCACCGTCTTTGCCGCCAGTCATTTCATCTAAGCCGTCACCAGCCACTAGGGTATCCCTCCCGTTATCGCCGTGGAGCCGGTCGTCGCTCTCGCCGCTATGCGGTATTACGCGGCGCTCCTCGAAGGGGTTGGAGGGGGGGAGGGCGTCGCTATACACGAGGTCGTCATCATCACCAGCATGGACTGCGTCTGAGCCAGGCCCGGCCCAGACAATGTCATGGCCGGGACCGGCCAAGATCCAGTCATGGCCGTCATAAGTCCGAATCAGATCATCGCCGCCGCCGGCGTCAATCCAGTCATTCTTCTTGCCGCCAACGATTGTGTCGTTGTAACCGGATCCCCAAATAAAATCGCCGTTATCACTGCCTTTGATATTCATCGCATATACTCCTTATGAGGCAGCCGGCGCCGCCAGCACCCCTTATGTTTTTTAAGAGCGAATTAGTGAAATCCATTGTTTTGATATGAACGATTTGATTGACGGATGCCAAAATGTCTATCTCGGCCGCACTGTGCGCCCTTCGTAGTTGGCCGGCAGAATATGAAAAAGACTTGGGGCTATGACAATCGGCGGCCAAGCAGTGGCAACAATGTCCGCGACACCTCGTTGACGAAGGACGAAATCTTCCTGCCGCGTATACGCTGCAGACATAGTCTGCAGAGCAACTGATCTCAGGGGCTTTGCAGATCGGAAACCTTAGCTCCAGGCATGGAGCGGTGGCTTCTCGCCATTCAGGAAATACTTACCCAAAATGGCGTACTTCCAGCGGACCGGGTCGTGCAGAGTATGGGTGCGGGCGTTGCGCCAGTGGCGATCAAGCCCGTGCTCTGCAAGGGTTGAGCGCGTTCCTGCCAGTTCGAACAACTTGTTGGTGGCCGCAATCGCGATTTCAGTGGAGAGGATCTTCGCTTCGGCGGTAACGATCTGAGCTTCTGCAACGGTTCCCGCATTCGGATCGAGGATCGCCCGGTCAATGGCATAACCTGCCTTCTCAAGCAGCGCCTGCGCCGCATGCAGCCGTAACGTCAAGTCCCCGATCGCCTGGATTGTGTAGGGATCGTCCCAAGCGTTGTCGACGCCGGAATCCACCCAGGCGCGGCTCTTGGTGCGCACAAAGCTGACGGTCTCGTCAATCGCGGCCTGCGCGATGCCGGTATCGACAGCCACTTGGATAATCTGGAAGATCGCGCCGTCCGCGGTCGGCACTTCATACCCCTTGTAGCCGGGCACGAGATGCGTCTTCGGCACTTTGACATTGTCAAGCAGGACCGTGCCCGACAGCGTGGTACGCTGGCCGAAGGAGGACCAGTCGTCGATGACGGTCAGACCCGGCGCACCGCGCTCGGCAATGGCGTACCAGGCCCTGCCCTCGTCATCCAGTGCCACGATTGGCACCAGATGCGCGAGCAGTGCCCCTGACGAATAGAATTTCTGGCCGTTGACGACGACATGATCGCCGGCATCGACGAATTTGGTCTCGAAATCCACCGCGCGCTTGGATCCAAATTCGGAGAAGGCATTGCCGAAGCGCGTTCCTTTCAGCACTTCCGCGAACAACAGGTTTTGCTGGGCTGGGTCCGAAACCGTGCGGATCGCTGCCACAACGCCAAGATGGTTCTGAGCAATCTGTCCGATCGATGAATCGGCCGCCGAGATGATCTCGATGACCTTCGCAAGCGTCGCATAAGAGACTTCGGGACCGCCGAAGGCCTTCGGCACGTTGATAGACCAAAGCCCGCTCTGCGAAAACGCGTCCAGTTCCTTGACCGGCCAGATGCGGTCGCGGTCGCGCATTGCCGATTCCTTGACGAACTCTGCCGCAAGTGTCTTGGCGATGGCAATCGCTTCGGCGTCACTCTTGATAATGTGGGCAGGCTGCGACGGGCGTGGAACAGGTGGCACGGCGGCATTTTCGGTATTTATAGTGGGATGGGTCATGGTGTTTCTCCTCTTGGATTGGATTAGCTGGCAACAGCCGGGATGGAGGGAGCCACGGCTTTTTGGCCGAGGTAGACGGACTTGATGTCGTCGCGCCCCCGCAGATCGTTCGCATTGCCATTGAGCACGGCAACGCCGTTTTCGAGAATGATGGCGCGATCGGCATATTTCAGAGCGACAGCGGAGTTCTGCTCCGCCACAAGGATGGAAAGGCCCTCTTTTCGATTGAGGTGGCGCAGCGTCCGGAAAATGTCCTGGACGACGATCGGCGCCAAGCCCATGGATGGCTCGTCAAGCACCAGCAAACGTGGCCGCGACATCAGCGCCCGGCCGATCGCCGTCATCTGCTGCTCGCCGCCCGAGGTCAGGCCGGAGAGCGCACGACGCTTTTCCTTCAACCTGGGAAAATGCGCGTAGATTTTCTCGATATCCTCGGTAATTTCAGCGCGTGTGCTGCCCCGGCCCAACCCACCAGAGATTAGGTTTTCCTCGACCGTCAGGCTGCGAAAGCAATGGCGACCCTCAAGTACCTGCACGAGACCAGCGCGCACCAAGGTAGCGGGGCTTGTGTGTAGGACGTCGAGCCCGTCAAACCGGATACTGCCTGAAACGACCTGTCCACGTTCGGCTGGAAGCAGGTTGGACAGCGCCTTGAGCGTTGTCGTCTTGCCGGCACCGTTGGCGCCGAGGAGCGCGAGGATTTCACCGCCCACCAGATGGAGGTCGACGCCATCGAGGGCCGTGATGGCATGATTGTACGTTGCCTTCAGACCATCGACGGCAAGCAGAGCAGTGTCGTGACCCATGATCGTGTTCCTGTCCATGCCTGAGAGCTGCAATTGAAAAAGGAGAAGGCGCGAGGCTGGTTGAGAGGGAACAGCAGCCATTCCCACGCCTTTGCTAGAAGCCGCGCCCGCCGCGCGCGGCTTCAAAGGATCAGTTGGTCGCTGTTTCGGCGTCTGCCGCCGTACGAAGCTTGATGCCCTTTTCCGCAGCGTAAGCCTCCGACGACTTTTCGATGATCGGACGTAGCAATGCCCAGTCCGGCGCGATCCAGTCAGAGACGACGTTCCACTTCTTCCCATCCCACTGCTGGAACGTCACGTAGCCGTTGCCCTCGTGGTTGTCCCAGGTGACATTGATCGAGTGGAACAGGCCCTTGGCGCCGAGCGCCTCGACACGCGCCGGATCGAGCTGCAGGTGTTCAAACCCCCAGCGGACCTCGTCGCCGGTCAGCGTCCGTTTGCCGAACTTTTCCTGGGCAATACGGATCGCCTCGACATTCAGGATGCCGTTGACGATACCGAGATTGTGATAGACCGAGCCGATGCGGTTCTTATCTTCGAGATTGCCCTGGCCTGCGTCGTAGATCGTTTTGACGATCTCCTGAACGACCGGATATTCGGCTCCCGACGCCTGGGTGGTGATTGCCGTATAGCCCTTGGCGGCCTCGCCAGCGGGAATGACGTCTTCTTCTGAATTGGACCAGACATTGCCGATAATGTGGTCTGCCGGGAAGCCGACCTTCGCTGCGGTCTTCAGCGCGACCGGGTTCATCACGCCCCAACCGCGCAGGACGACGTAGTCCGGCTTGGCGCGCCGGATCGTGAGCCACTGCGACTGCTGTTCGGTGCCGGGATGCGGCACCTCGATCTGCTGCAGTTCGAAACCGTATTTCTTCGCCAGCAGTTCATAGATCGGAATGGTTTCCTTGCCATAGGGCGAGCCGTGATAGAGAACGACGATCTTCTTGCCTTTCAAGCTTTCGAGTCCACCCTCCTTTCCCGCGATATAGTTCACGATGCCGGATGTTTCGCTGTAGGGATTGAGAAGCAGCGGAAAGACGTAAGGGAAAACGCGGCCGTCGGTCGAATCGGTGCGACCATGGTTGATGGTGATCAGCGGCACCTTGTCTGCGGTGATGCGATCGATCATCGCATAGGCAATGCCGACGGAGAGCGGGTTCCAGGCAGCCACGCTCGGGTTGCTCCTGAGGCGCTCGTACGCTTCGACGCCACGCTCGACCTCATACTGCGTTTCAGCTTCCGACCATGTCAACTTGACGCCGCCCACGCCGCCGTCCCGCGTGTTGATCAGATTCAGATAATCGATGAAGCCACCGAAGAAGCCGGTGCCGCCGGCAGCATAGGGGCCGACGCGATAGCTCTGGAGCGGGAAGTATTGTTCATCCGCGTGGGCCATCGGCAGTGCGACCGTAAAGGCGAGGCTGGCGGCAAGAGCCACGATCTTGAATTTGGCAAGGATCGTCATTTTTGGACATACTCCGGGTATCGACCGGGGCAAGGCGCCGGTTCGGGTTGATCTGATGAAGGCTGTTGGTATTTCAGAGCTTTGAAGGCTCCGTTTCGATCAGGACCGCACGATCGCGGCGCCGATGCGTTTTCGAACCCCGGTCCCAAAGGGCGACGAGCCCATCCGGTTCGAGGATCAGAAAGAGAATGATGAGTGCGCCGAGCACGATGCGCTGGCTCATATCGAGCACGCCCGAATTGAAGATGTCGCCGAGCAGGAACGAACCAAGCCGCGACAGGACTAGTGGAAAAACAACGATCAACGCCGCTCCAAAAAAGGCACCCCGGATCGAGGCAAGCCCACCGATGATGACGATGAACAGGATCTGGAATGAGCGGTCGAGATTGAAGCCGGCAGGCTCGACCGTGCGGAGATAGGCGAAGGCCCACAGGACGCCGGCAATACCGATGATGAAGGAGGAGACCGCGAAGGCCAGAAGCTTGGTCTTCAGCACCGGCACGCCAATGATCCGCGCCGCTGTCTCGTTGTCGCGCACGGCAATGAAATTGCGGCCGGTCTGCGAATTCATCAACCGATAGGTCAGCACCGTGAGGACGGCCACCACGCTCAGAGCTAAATAATATCGTCCGACCGGACCATCGAAGACAAGGCCGGAGACCGAAAGCTGCGGCGCATCGATCACGCCGGATGCGGAATCGTTGGAGAACCAGCTGAATTTGGTCAGCACCCACTGTACGAAAAACTGCGCGGCAAGCGTCGATACCGCAAGGTAAAAGCCCTTGAGGCGCAGGCTTGGGAGGCCGAACACCAGGCCGATGCCGGCAGCTGCGAAACCCGCAAGAACCATGCTGATGATCAAAGGCAGACCGTCGACGCGAAGGTTGAAATTGAACGCGGCGAAGGCGCCAACCGCCATGAAGGCAGCACTTCCAAGCGACACCTGCCCCGCATAACCCGCCAGGATATTGAGACCGAGGCCGGCGAGGCTGAGCGCCAGGAACGGCAGCAGGATAGCCTCGAACAGATAGTCGGACCCGAGAAGCGGCACAACGACATAGGCAATGGCAAGCCAGGCCAGTGGCGTCGCCCAGCGGGCGGGGAAACTGTATGCCGGAAGATCATGAGTGATCGTGGACATCGGTCAGACCCTTTCCACGAGCTTCTGGCCAAACAGGCCGGAAGGTCGTAGGAGGAGGAAGGCGAGCGCGATGACATAGGCAAACCAGCCCTCGATACCGCCGCCAAAATATTCACCAATATAGACCTCGGCGAGCTTCTCGGACGCACCGATCAACAGTCCGCCGACGATCGCACCGAGGATCGAGTCAAAGCCGCCGAGCACAAGAACAGGCAGAGCCTTCAGGACGATCAGCGACAGGGAGAATTGCACCCCGACGCGGGCTCCCCACAACAGGCCGGCGACCAGCGCCACCAGGCCTGCAGCCGCCCACACCGTCGCCCAGATCCAGGGGAGCCTCAATCCGACGGTGAGCGCCGCGAACTGGTCGTCGGCGACGGCGCGAAAACCAAGCCCGATGCGGGTGTAACGGAAGAAGAGAGAAAGCAGCAGCACCATGGAGGCGGAAACGACGGCTGCGAAGATGTCGAACTGACTGATGTAGACACCACCGACGTCGAACGGCACGTCCTCGATACCGAGGTCAAGGCCGTGCACCTGCGTGCCCCAGATCAACTGCGCCGCCCCCTCGATGACATAGGAGAGGCCAAGCGTCGCCATGAAGAGCGTGATCGGCGGCTTGTTGGTCAGCGGCCTTAACACCGTGCGCTCGACGGCTATTCCGATAACGACCATGATCGCGAAGGTAATAGTGAATGCCAGCGGGAAGGAAATGCCGCGTTCCGTCAGGCTGACGAAGGTCAGCGCCGCGAACAGAAGCATCGCCCCTTGCGCAAAATTAAGAACGCCGGAAGTCTTGTAGATCAGCACGAAGCCGATCGCGACCAGCGAATACATGACGCCGGACAGAAGGCCGCCGACGAGGACCTCGGTGAAGAACAGCCAGTCGAAATCAGCCATTAGATGCCCTCCCCGTTTTCGTTCTCAGGGGCGACACCGAGATAGGCATCGATCACGCGCTGGTCGTGCTGGACCTCGTGGGGCGTTCCGTCGGCGATCTTGCGGCCGTAGTCGAGCACGGCGACGCGGTCGGAGAGATCCATGACGACCCCGATATCGTGCTCGATCAGCACGACGGTGGTACCGAACCTGTCACGGGCGGCGCGCACGAAACCGGCCATCTCGTTCTTTTCTGTCGCCGTCATGCCGGCCATCGGCTCATCGAGCAGCAGGATGTCGGGCTCGGCCACCAGTGCGCGCGCCAATTCCACCCGCTTTTGCAAACCATAAGGCAGTGTACCGGCCAGACGATCGCCGACATGCGAGAGGTGGAGGAACTCGAGCACGTTCAAGGCCCGACTGCGGGCATCCGTCTGTTCCCTGCGGGCACGACCGAGGCCGACGATCTGTTCGATGAAGCTCGACCGCGTCGTGTGCGCCCGGCCAATGACGACATTGTCGAGAACGCTCAAGCCCTTGAACAAGGCCAGATTTTGAAACGTGCGGGCAATACCCAAACGGGCGAGCTTCTGTGTCGGGACCTGGGTGTAGAGCCGCCCGGAGAGCCGCACATGACCGCGATCCGATCGGTACACGCCGCTGATCACGTTGATGATTGAGCTCTTGCCCGCGCCGTTCGGCCCGATAATGGCGAGGATTTCTCCCCGACGCGCTGACAGATCGATGTCCGTCAGGGCGACGACACCGCCGAACGACAAGGTCACCCCTACAAGATCTAGAATTGTCTCACTTGTGGTCGCTTGCCGCTCGCCGTCCTGGCGCAGCTGACCGTCAAGTCCAGCCAAGTGCTCCTGTATTTCCGGCGTAAAAGGCGCGGAACCCAGCGATCCAAAAGCCAATGTCATCGTGCGCATGCCCCCGTTTTCCATTGCGCCCAACCGGTCGCTTAGCGCGCAATATCCCGCCCGCAGGTGTCGCCATCTGCGGCTCCGTTATTCCCCGTGGCGGCCGAAAACCGGCCGCCTGTCTCATGCTGACTTATTCCGCAGCAATTGCGGTCGAAGCTTCGGCCTCTTCGATCGCCCGCACCAGCGGGATCACGTGTTTGCCGAAATACTCGACCTCTTCCTGGAAATGCAGGAAGCCGAGCAGGATGAGATCGGCCCCGGCACGCTTTAGATCGACCACACGCCGCGCCACCTGCTCCGGCGTACCGATCAGGTTGGAGCGGAAGCCGTCATTATACTGGACCAGGTCTTCGAAGGAGGATTTCGCCCAGTTGCCCTCGCCTTCAGGCGACGCCTTTCCGGCATTCTTGACCTCGTGGCCAAAGGCATTGACCGCGTCCGGATTGGCCTTCTCGATGATCTCGGCAAGGACGGACCTTGCCTCTTCCTCGGTCTCGCGGACGATGGCGAAAGCGTTGACGCCAACGCGGACGGAATGACCGTTGCCCTTCGCCTTGCCCTGGATGTCAGCGACCTGCTTGCCGATTTCCTCCGGTGTGTTGCCATTTGTGAAGTACCAGTCGGAAACGCGCGATGCCATATCGCGCGCGGCGCGCGAGGAGCCGCCCTGGAAGATTTCCGGCTGCGGATCGATCGGCTTGGGCTTCAGCGAATAATTGTTGAAGCGATAGAAATCGCCGTGGAACGTGAAATTATCCTCGGTCCAGATGCCACGTAGCGCGCGGATGAATTCCTCCGAGCGGCGGTAACGCTCGTCATGATCTAACCAGTGCTCGCCGATCGCGTGGAACTCGCCGCGGAACCAGCCACTCACGACATTGACGGCGACACGGCCATTGGTGAGGTGATTGATCGTGGCAATCTGCTTGGCCGCCAGCGTTGGGTTCCACGGTCCCGGCAGAATGGCTGCGATCACCTTTAGTGTCGTCGTGGATTCCAGCAGTGCATGGCTAAAGGAGACTGATTCATGCTGGAACTCGGCGCCATAGCCGGCGGTGAAGCGAATCTGGCTCAGTGCGTAATCGAAGCCGCTCGCCTCGGCGATTTGCGCCAGCTTTCTGTTGTACTCGATCGTCCAGCTGGTGCGTTGCTCGATGTTCGAAATGACGAGGCCGCCCGAAACATTGGGCACCCAGTATGCAAATTTGACCGGCTCTCTACTGGCATAGGACATGGCACTCTCCCTTAAAATGACTAAGCTGACGCGGCGAGGGGCGCTGGGCGGTTTCCATGGGCGCGGTCGGCAGCGGCGTTATTGGAGACCGGCAGCACCTGCGCGAGTTCTGAAACTGCGCGCTCGATGCGCTCGCGAACCGCGGGGCTGGTAATCTCATAATTCGCGAAATCGATTTCTGTGGCGTAAATAGCAGTCGGCAGCGTCAGCGCGTTGAAGAAGCCGAATAGCGGGCGCAACTGATGTTCAATCATCAAACCGTGCAGCGGTGTGCCGCCTGTGGCGGCTAGAATGACCCGCTTGCCGGTCAGTGCGCGGTAGTCAACAAGATCGAAAAGATGTTTGAGAGCGCCGGCATACGATGCCCGGTAGACCGGCGACCCGACAACCAGGACATCAGCCGCCTCGACGGCGTCGATAATCGCACGCCCCGCGGCATCCAGCTGGTCGGATCGAAGCGCCCTGAATAGAATCGGAGCAGCGTCAACCAGCTCTATGGTTCGGCTTTCGAGGCCCAGCTTCGATGCCGCTGCAACGACGACGGCCTCCACAACAGAGGCAGTTCGCGACGGTTGCTTGACATTGCCCGATAGACCCAGAATTTTCATTTCGCCACGCCCCAATTGTTGGCGTAGTCTATATATTTAATGGACTAATGATAACGACTGGATTCTAATATTCGTTCCAAATGTGGAATTCTGATCCTGGAAATGGCCGTGCCGGCCGAAATAATAACTCGGCAGCAGTGCACGGTGCGCCGATGTGGCGTTCGGTGCGCCATTTGGCTACCGTTGTGCTGAAGATAATCGCATTATAGGAATTCGAACCACCCCAAAATCTAAGCGGTCGATCGACTGCCACGAGAGATTGCCGTGCCTGTCACCTTGAACCTCTACCTCGATGATTCCGGAACTAGACATCCCACCCACAAGGTCGGGAAGAAAGCGGCGCACGGATACGACTGGTTCGCACTCGGTGGAATCCTGGTTCAAAGTGACGAAGAGGACAACGCCCGAGACGTTCACGCAAAGTTCTGTGAGAAATGGGAAATCACGGCGCCCTTGCACTCGTCGGAAATCAGATCGCAGAACGAGAACTTCGATTTCCTGCGGGCCTGGGAGAAGAACAAGCTGGGAGCATTCTACGAGGAACTTTACATTCTGATGCGAGAGGCGCCCGTGGTCGGTATCGCGTGCACTGTCGACCGCCCTGGATACTGTGGACGATACCTCGAGCAGTACAAGCAGAATCCTTGGATGCTCTGCAAAACCGCATTTACTGTCGTCGTTGAACGTGCCGCGAAGTACGCTATCACCCAAGGCATGAAGCTGCGCGTGCATCCTGAACGCTGCAACAAGGCTGAAGATGCGAACCTGCGGGGCTACTACAAGGCTCTAAAGGCGGAGGGAATGCCGTTCGCTAAGGACAATTCCGATAAATACGGCCCCTTGACCCCCGAGCAGTTGAACCAGACGCTCTACGAGTTCAAGACCAAGCAGAAGACTTCTCCGATGGCGCAACTGGCGGATCTGTATCTATGGCCGATCTGCATGGGCGGCTATCACGCCAGCAATCGTCCTTACCAGCGCCTGACCGACGACGGAAAGCTGATTGACTGCCATATCAAGGAAGACGAGCGGCCGATGCTCGGATCCAAATATAGCTGCTTTGAAAATGTCGAACGGAAGGCCTAAAAACTCAAAAAGCCTCCGACGTTTCCATTGAGGCTTTTGGGCGACCGCAAAGGCGATCTCGTGGGCCAAGCCCGACCGAATAACTATCGTACCCCATGATTTGTTGCAAGGAATTTTTCGTTAAACCGAATTAACCTGACAGCGGTACGAACGCAACATTCGTCGAAATCAAGTACGAACTGGCATCGCTCGTTCCCTCGTAACCATCACCAAGCCGCTTTTGTTATCGATATCCCACCGCGCAATGACGGCCACCGTCACCGTCCGCGCGGCTGCCGCCTTCCTCTATGAGACGCTCGATCCCAACCACCCTGCCCGTAGGATAGCCTCCTCTAAGACGATGATGTGCGATCCGGCACAGCAGGCTGCGATGTTGATGGTTTGCCGGCATTCGCTCTCGTGTCCTAGTATTCTGACGAGAAGTATCCGATATGATCACAAGCCAACTACGGATGACACGCCAGCTAACTTATAGCTGCATTCCTAGGGCGATTTCATGTCAGCTTCTAGGTACTTTCGGATACGGCGAGAACGGCGAAAATACGGGCGCGAAGCCGCCGTTGCCGATAAAAATAATCCAGTTTCCAATTATTGCCCCACTGGCATCATAGTTCCCGCCGCCAACGCGAATGACATATTCTGACGGCGTTATACAGATCGACGACATGATTGATCGAAGGAATCATTCCCTCCTTCAACGCCCGCTTTTCACAGTGCTTGCGCCGAACAGTGCGTCCGATTGGACTTGGCTCCGAACCGGGTGTAGGCATCGGCTCAACTGTCAATTGTGCTTCGGGCCATGCTAGCCGCTCCCAATGCGTAAAAGCAGGCATCTGTCAGAAGCCCTGTAGGGCAGGCTTCCTTCTCCTGCTTTGGTCGCGTCGACACAAATGCTCATCGCTGTGAAACTAGGGGCGTTTTCCTTGATCCGTTCATCGATCAAGGGTTATTCCAACATCTATTGCTACTTCCGGAATCTCACTCCCCGATTGCTCGTCTCAGCCGGGGATCATGTCAGAAACGATCTGATCGGTAGGGCTGCCGCTATCGCCAAGTCCCTGTTTCACCCCTTTGCGATCGGCCGCAGGACGATTTTGGCTCATCTTGCACTTTCCCTGCAGCGACACGACGGGCATGCGAATACCAATAATGCCACGAAGTTGAGCATGAATGTAGGCTTCGGGAGCGTCAGTGACTGCCCAAGGTAGCGAGCGTGACACCTCGTGGATTCTCGTGAGGCGCGACACAATCTCAAATAGTCGTTCGGCTTCTTCGAAAAACTCGACCGGTCCGCTGGCGTGAACCGCTGTGTAGTTCCACGTTGGGACCACCTTCCCATGCTCTGCTTTCGAAGCGTACCAGGACGGCGTCACATAGGCGTCCGGCCCCATAAAGACTGCAAGTCCATGGCCGATGACAGGAGCCTGCCACTGCGGGTTCGGTCGCGCCAGATGCGCATAGAGGACGCCCCTTTCTCCCTCGGCCTCATCGATGAACATAGGTAAGGGAGTGGCCATCGGCCCGTTGGGTGTAGCCGTCACGAAATTGGCAAGGCGACATTGCCGCATCATCTCGTAAAGCTCGGTCGTGTCTTCCACGGCGAAGGCTGGCGGGGTGTACATAAGCATCTCCTTGACCTGAGCGCATTATTCACATCAAAGTGGCACAAGGTACACCGCCACTTTTGGAATATTTTATTGGTCCAGTTAGCGAAGGGCTCACGAAAGAGCGGCGCGACGCGCCGCATTTACCTGTCTTTGCGCGACCAGATTTTGTCTGGCGTCTACGATACGGGTGAGAAATTGCCCTCGAGCCGCGCGCTTGCGGGTGAACTCGGCGTTTCCAGGACCACGGTGACGGCCGCCTATGACCAGTTGATCTCTGAGGGCTACATTCAGGTGCGGCAGGGCGCGAAGCCGACGGTTGGGTTCGAAGGACGACATACTTGCACTAGGCCCGAATCGCGGCCGCAAGACACCACTCCCCGGGTGTCCGCCTATGCCTCGCGTGCAATGGCGTTGCCCAAGAACATCAGCGCGGAACAGGCAGTGCTTCAATACGACTTCCGGTACGGCGACGTGGCTTCGTCGGATTTTCCCAAGCTAGCTTGGCGGCGTGCCCTGAACGCGGCAGTCCTGGCGCACCGAGAACGGCTTGGCTATGAGCATCCAGCCGGTAGCCCGGCACTTCGCCGTGCCTTGCAAAGCTACCTCTGGCGAGCTCGTGGTATTGAGTGCGATGTCGCCCAGATCATCATCGTCAGCGGTTCCCAGCAGGCGTTGGACCTGTGCGCGCGGGTGCTTGTCGATGCGGGAAGCCAGGTTGTCCTCGAGGAGCCCTGCTACGCGATGGCCCGCAACGTGATGCTTGCTACAGGAGCAATGCCCGTTGCCACCCCATGCGATAAGGATGGAATGGACACCTCTCGGCTTCCTGATCCTACGGGTGTAGCACTGGCATTTGTGACGCCCAGCCATCAGTTTCCGCTGGGCGGCGTCCTTCCGTCCGGACGTCGCAAGGCCCTGATCGAATGGGCGATCGCCGGGAACACCTACATCATCGAGGACGACTACGACGGGGAGTATCGATATGACGTACGTCCGATTCCGCCGCTGTGGATGACCGGAAAAGGTCGGGTTATCTATGTCGGCACCGTATCCAAGACGCTATCGCCAACGCTCCGCCTTGGTTACACGGTGCTGCCTAGCACGCTTGTGGAGACCTTTGTCCGATGCAAGCAGATCACCGATCGACACAGCTCGAGCTTTGAACAGGAGGCTCTCGCGTCAATGATCGACACGGGCGCATATGAAAGCCACGTTCGAAAGATGAGGCGATTGAACGCCGAAAGGCGTGCGGTATTCCTGAATGCAATGGCCGAAGCGTTTGGCGACGAGGTCGACATCGTTGGAACGTCGGCGGGCCTGCATATCGTCGCGTGGTTCAACTGCCTCACTGCCAGCGATGAAGAGCGTTTCGCCGGCTGCGCGAGGCAAGAAGGTGTCGGGATCTACCCAATTTCGCGTCTGTTTGCGTCCCCAACAGATCAACGTGCGGGGTTTATATTTGGATACGCCTCCATGCCCGTTGCGCTGATTGGAAAGGCTGTGGAGAAGCTAGTACAGGTCTACCGATCCAAATTCTGGTCGGCATGACCGGTGGCTGCCAGCAGTCATTGGTCGCACTCGCGACATAAGACTGGATGATTCACGCGAAATCCCATGGCACCGCGCGAACCATACTGCGTATACCGCAGCTTAGCGCACCTGCTTCGGTCGGACCGACCTCTGAAAGTCTCCAGTGACCAGGCTCGTTTCTAGACTAGTTTCCGTCCATAAACGCTGGTTTTCTTGAGCTTGCAGCGCACTTGGGTTCCGCTTGGTGGCCGCTTTGAAGCCATGCGGTGTGGCTCATGGGTGCTAATTGCGGCGGCCAGGATTTCTGGTGGACATGCGCGCATTGGCAACTGCCGGCGTCACGCCGGTCCGGTTTTGGCTGGCGACATGGGATGTCAGGTCGGCCTGAGGCGGGCGAAGAGGGCGAGATTGTATGCGACCACCGAGGACCAGACATAAGCCTTGAAGTGGTCGAGCCCACGCCAGGTGCAGCGCCCCAAGCCGTAGGCGCGTTTGAGGCAGGAGATGCCGGCCTCGATGCCGGCGCGGAAGTTGCGCAGCTTGCGATAGACCCAGCGGCTCTTGACCATGTCTTCGATCCTGAGGCCGCACTTCTTGTGGAAGGCCATGTCGCAGATGCCCCAGGCTTTGGCTCGGCTCAAATTATCGCGGCTGGCATAGCCGCCGTCGGCCGCCGCCTGACGCGGCGCCTCGCCCCAGATGCCGATGTGGCGTTCCAGCATCGGCAGCAAGCGCTCGCTGTCGGCCGGGTTGCCGGTTTCGACGACGAGGTCGAGGATCAGCCCGCTTGTGCCGGTGGTCAAATTGATCTTATGGCCATACTCGACGTCGCGGCTGCCTTTGACGATGATGTCGGCATGCGGCTCGAACAAACTGACCAGCTTGTCGCCAGCCGGCACCGCCTCGCCGGCCAGGACCCGCCGCTCGGTCTGGGCGATGATCCGTTCGATCAGCGGCTTATAGTGGCGGAGTTGGGCCTGCCAGAGTTCGACCGCCGGGCCCGCCGCCAAGGGCAGTTGCGCCGCCGCCTGTTCGAGATAGCTCAAGGTGGTGCGCGTGATCCTGAGCAGCGCGCGATAGTGCTGAACTCGTTTCGGACGACCGCGGGTAAATTGGATCGCCCGGGATCGCTTCTTCGCCGCGCGGCAGTGATCGTGCCATGAGATGGCGCTGCCCAAGGAAGCCGCCTGCTGCAACAGCCGCACCATCACCCGCACGCAGTCCCACAAAAGACTACTGTCGCTCGGTTCGTGCATCAGCGCCGAAGTGACGGTGCTGTCGATGCGCACGACCTTGCCGCGTTCCACCTTGTCCTGCCGGGCGCTCGTCAACAGCACGCGATTGATCGCTTCAAAGGTCCCGGCCCGGATCGCGCTGATCGTCTTGTGCAAGACCGACTTCTTCGGGTTCCACCCCCACGGCAGCCGGGCAAAGGCCCGGAACGAGGCGGAATCTTCCAGATGAAAGGCCAACTCCTCATAACTCAACTGACGGTGTTGTTTGAGCAGGGCGCAACGCAGCACGGCCTCCGCCGGCAGGCCCTCGCGGCCGGTCTCCTTGACGCCGTGGCGGCGCAGGTCCTGCGCTACCAGCCCGAGCAGATCACGATGCTCATCCAGCCATTGCGACATGGCTTTCAGCTCGCGGCCGATCTCGTGTTCGGCGAAAAGATCGAATATATTGGCTTGGACGGTGCGTTCTTGGCGCATTGTCGGCTCCGGCGGTTGCGGGTTTGTCTTTAGAATCAATGGCTTGATCTAAAGTATACCTGAAACCGCCGGGCTTTGCCCGTCGCAATATCGCTATTCCTCCAATAATTTCAGTGGTTTACCGTTTGTGGACGGGCACTAGACTAGAGGGCGTTGTCATCTCGACGAACCAGTTCCCTTCACGAATTGCTTTACGGCTCTCACTCTTGGGTCAGCTCCGTGCCTGCCTGCTCAACCATATCAAGAATCTGGCCCTCAGCCCGCGGCTTGTTTTCCTTCGTCGCCTTGATGTGGGGAAAGGACTGTCGTGATTGACGACTCGAACTCAGACCGCTCGCGCTCCCTGCCCGCCGACCGCGCCAGGATGGGAGGTAGCTAACGCTATCTCCATCGCGAGTGCCCTCCCCGGGTGCCCTTGAGCATCGCGAATAGGTGCGGCTTGCGATGGCTTCGACGATGTCTGGAAACGGCTCCTGTAGTCATTCGGACTTACGCCGATGGTTTTGGCGAAGACCCGGCGCATAGCATTCACGTCCGCGAAGCCGCAAGTGGTAGCGATCCTCAAGAGCGGCTGCGTGGTGTCCTGCAGCAGTCGTCTCGCGGCGTCTGTGCGGGCGGCTGCAACGAATTCCGCCGGCGTGAAGCCGAGCTCCTTGCGGAAGACCCGCGCGAAGTTTCGGATGCTCATGCCGACCTCGTGGGCAAGACTCTCCACGTCGAGGTCGCCGTTCAAATTCGACAAGACGTACTCCTGGGCCTTCTGGATCAGCGTCGTTTCTGACATCTGGCCGACGAGATGCGCACTGAACTGCGACTGTCCGCCAGGTCTCTTCATGAACATGACCATGTAGCGCGCAACGATCATTGCGGTGTCCTTGCCATGGTCTTCCTCGACGAGCGACAATGCGAGATCGATACCTGCCGTGACACCGGCAGCCGTTATCAGAGAACCGTCGCGCACGTAGATGGCGTCGGCATCCAGATCGATATCGGGATATTCGTCGCTGAACTTCGCGGCACATTCCCAATGCGTGGTGACCCTTTTTCCGTCGAGAAGACCGGCGGCGGCGAGCAGGAACACTCCAGTGCAGATCGATCCGAACCGTCTGGCCGTCGGTACTCGACGCTGGAGCCAGGCGATGACGGCTGGGTCGATTTCGAAGAAGGCCGGGTCGCCTGCTACGAGTAGGGTGTCGATATCCTCGTCCTCATCGAAGATTGTCCGATCGGCCATGAACCGCAACTGGCCCGTTCCCGCCACGGAAGGGGCGCCGTTACGCTCAAAACAGCGCATCCACCGAGGATCGCTGCCACGGTGTGCGAGGACGCACCCGGGCCGAGGCCAAGCGTCACCAGGGCGATCCAGGCGAGGATCGATTTCGGGTTGGTCTGAGGCAGTTCTGCATACTCACGATTGTCGTGTCAGCCACTACCGGAATGCTTTAAGTTAGGCTAATTAAAGTGGCTTACCTCGATTAAGGCGAACTTACATGCTTGACTACTCCGCGTTGCGGGCCTTGGCCGCCGTTGTGCAGACTGGAAGCTTCGAAAAAGCGGCAGGGATGCTCAATGTCACACCATCCGCAGTTTCGCAGCGCGTCAAAAACCTCGAAGAGCGAATGGGTATCGCGCTAGTCGTCAGGGGAAATCCTTGCGTTGCCACAGAGCAGGCAGTGGGTGTGTCGGCACGTAGAAAATGTTGGGCTGCTTGAACGAGACCTGTATGAGCACTCACCGTCGCTCGCACCGTCCACCCAGTTGATTGAACGCGTGACAATCCACCTCGCAACAAATGCCGATAGTCTCGGAACCTGGTTTCTCGTGGCACTTTCCGCATTTGCCAAATCCTCAAACTATCTTCTGGACGTTGTTATTGATGACGAGGGCCACACGGCTGATTGGCTAGAGCGCGGGCGGGTGATTGCGGCTGTGACAGGGAGCGAAAGGCTGGTTCCCGGATGCCGCCGCACCGCCCTCGGTTCGTTGCGTTACCGCGCCACTGCAAGCCCGGAATTCGTTGAGCGCTATTTTTTCCGGAGGCATCAGCGGCGAGGCATTCCGCACTGCACCGGCCCTGACTTTCAACCAGAAAGACAAGCTTCAAGACCGATGGATCGCCCAGACACTTGGCGAAGAATTCATCTGTCCGACGCATTTTCTTCCATCCACGCATGCTTTCGTTGACGCTAGCGTGGCAGGCATTGGCTGGGGCATGAACCCCGAGTGTCTCGTCCGCCCACATCTTCAGAAAGGAACACTGGTGGAGTTGATCCCCGACAAGCCGCTCGACATCCCACTTTTCTGGCAGATCAACAGGCTTGCTGCAGACCGGTTCGCGACCCTCACCGACATTGTGATCGCAGTCGCCAAGCAGCACCTCGACGATTAAAGCCGACTCCTTAATCACGTTCCGTGAAGTAGATGAACAGCTAATGTCGTAGCCTTGGCTTCGCTCGGTCGCGACGGCAATCGCCGCGTCGATCCCACCGGCACGCGTAAACGTGTGGCCAATTGCGCCCGCCGAGCGGCATCGAGAGATCGATGAAGTCGGTGCAAAGACTCGGCAGGCCTCGATCGAAAAGGCGGACGTACGCGGCCCTGTCGCAACACCTATTTCAGAGAGATGTATTCCGCCGGGTCAAGAACAGACAACCGTACCGCAACTGGCCTATTGACGACATCTGCAATCGATTTCTGGATTTTCGCCGCAGGGTCGGAAAGTACCGGGGGGTGCGGTCAGGTTTGGGCAAGATGGCGATCTCAATGTTCACCACGAGTTGGTCAGCCATACCATAGGCGGTCAAAATGACAAGCTAGCAGGCCGCACTTTCGACCTTCAGCGTATGGCAGATGATGTCTCTCAGAGGCGCCAGGTTCTCGCGAAGGCCGAGTTGCGTGTGCTCAGGAAGCCCCTGATCGATATAGATCTTGATGTTTGGCACGGCTGATGCTCACCTTGGATCGAGGACCGAACATTCCATGCTTAAACACACGATTTTGGCTCATCTTGCCCTTCCCCTGCAGCGACACGACGGGCAGTGATGTCTGGTATCTCGACGAGGTTGCGCTTTGGATCAATGGCAGGCGATGCTGGTTGTGGCGGGCTGTCGACCAAGACGGATATGTGCTCGACGAAATCGTGCAGGTTCGCCGCAATACCAAGGCTGCCAGACGTTTGGTGATGCGTCTGCTAAAAAAGCAGGGGATGGTGCCGAGGCGCATGATCACTGACAAGCTCCGCTCCTATGAAGCGGCAAAACGTCAGGTCATGCCGGGTGTTGAGCATCGCTCACACAAGAGCTTAAACAACAGGCGGAGAACTCGCATCTGCCGTTCGAAAACGGGAACGAATGCGCCAGGGATGCCGATCAATCGGGAGCCTGCAACATTTTGTTTCGCTGTTCTCCGACGTTCGCAATCTCTTCGTTCCAGATCACACAAAACCTTCTGCTACCCAAATTCGCAACCGCCGACCGCATGCCATGGCCCAGTGGAAAGCCGTCAGCGGCCAACTCGTCCGAAAGTTGTCCGCACGGCTTTGATTCGTGCCCATGCTCAAGGCTTCCAGACGAGTTCGTCAGAAGCGAAAGTTAATGCCCGCCTCAATTACATTATCGTTGAGGTCGGACTTCGAGCTGATGCCTCCGCTCGTCGTCGGGACGGCGTTGTTAATGACGTAGTTGTACTCGATCTTTGCCGACACGCCGCCCGAAAACGCGTGCTCGACGCCGCCGCCGAAGAGGTAGCCCTGTTTCCAGCTATCCGGTCCGGATTTCCACTTGTCCGATCCGGATGCGGGGCGGCGGCCCTCGAACTCGGTCGTTGTGACGCCCGCGGTGCCGTAGACGAAAGTGCGGTCAAAGCCCAGACCAGCCTTGGCCTTCGCGGCACCGCGGAAGCGGCTTTCCACCTTGCCGCCAGGCACACGCACTTCGTTGTTCATGTAAGAGCCTTCCAGTTCTGCACCGAAAACGCCTGGCCCGGCCTGGAAATTGTAACCTACCTGAGCGCCCACCGCTGGAGCGCGATCATTGTTGAACGGGTTGAATTTGGAGGCCGCGACACCTCCGTGAAGACCGGCGTAAGCCCCGGCCCACGAGAAGGTTCGCGGTGCGTCATAAGAGGGGGCGCTCGGAACGCTGTGGTCAGCTAGATCGGCCGCCGACGCGCCGCATGCCATTAGGATCGAGACGCCCACGGAGAAGATTTTTCTTTTAATTAGCGACATATATAACTCCATAACGAGCGGAAACTAACATCCGGTGCTGGGCTGGACGCCCAAAGGTCTGCAAACCCCGCATGACCCGCGATAGCCGCGGAGAGGGCATCATGAGCTTCCATGAGAAGAGCCAGATCGCTCGACTGGATCAAGTTTCGCATCGCGTCCGTTGGGTCTTGTGTCGACCCGACGCTTTTCGGGACATAGGGGCGTTGTCCCCTGCTGTGCCGGAGCCTACCTCCTGGACCATAGCCCCCGACGTTCTTCCCTGCGACAGCCCTTCGCCTGTTGAATATTCCAGCGTTGTCATACCTCCTGCATAAGCAGACTCTCTACAAATACGTGATTCAAGACAAGAGACGCAGCGGATATATTCAATAGTATATTCGTTTAGTCTATGTAAAAGAACGGTAATGCATTGATAGTCCACCAATAACTGGAAAAATATACAAAAATATATTTAGGAATATATTCTGGTCTATTTTTCAGCTGGTGGCACTGGCGCCAAACGATTTGCCGACGACGATCCCGCTGGCGAAAACGCGCACGTTTATTCGGGCGACCAACTTGACCTGAAAGATGCGCTTTTTGGTTGTATGTATCAAGGGTATCTAATATGGTTTTTAGAGTTTAGCCGCCCACCGAACTGGGCACTCACTGCTTAGATGTGACGACGTTAATCTTGCGCCGAACCGGGAGGTTGTCGTGAAGGAAGAATCCTCAACGGTCTCGAATCTGGTGTTCGATTTCCTGTCAGAGTCAGCCAGTGCAAAGAGCAAAGACGATGTGTTACTCTTACTTGGCAAAATTTCACAATATTTCGGGTTTAGTTATTTCGCGATATCCGGAATCCCCTCGCCTCCGGAGCGAATTGATCCCTATTTCGTTTTGGGCAATTGGTCAGCCGTGTGGTTTGATCGCTATCGTGAAAACAACTATGTCCACGCTGACCCCATAGTGCAGCTTAGCAAGACATGTGATCACGCATTTGTTTGGTCGGAAGCTCTGCGAGATCAAAAACTCACTCGGCAGAGCCGTCGCGTCATGAATGAGGCACGCGAATTCAAGTTGATTGACGGCTTCAGCGTTCCTTTACACACTGCCGCTGGGTTTCAATCTATTGTCAGTTTTGGAGCGGAAAAGGTAGAGCTCTCAACCCGCCACCGAAGCGCGCTCTATCTGATGGCGGCTTACGCGCACAGCTTGCTCCGCGCCGAAATTGGGAATGATGCCAGTCGAAAAGTTCAGGCCTTACCCATGATCACAACGCGAGAGCGCGAAATCATCCATTGGTGTGCCGCAGGCAAAACAGCAATAGAGATCGCAACGATTCTCGGACGATCCCATCGAACCATCCAAAATGTCATTTTGAACATCCAGCGAAAGCTTAATGTGGTTAATACACCTCAGATGATTGCCGAAAGCTTTCGTCTCAGAATCATTCGCTGAAATATATGGAGTTTTCGGCCACTTCAAAGATCGGGCCCGTTGGATCACGACAGCCATCATGACCAGATAGTAGCCCGTTGAAATGCAGAGCTAAATCGGCGCTTGAATTGATAGACAGGCGCAACACAGTTTTCGGTAGGTCGAGCAGAGAGCATCCCTTGGGTGGCTGCGAGGACGTGCTTTGAATTTGTTTCCTCAGACGTCGTCCAATGACCGCCTACCGCCAGACGGCCCCCCGAATTGACCAGTCGCGTCTTTTGGGGTGATCCCCGACAGATCGCAGTGGTTGGCATTTTCTGGTCGGGCAGCTTGGATTAGCCGCGCACTTTTGACCGGCGCATTTATCACGCAATACGCGTTAAAGCGTGCGGGTAGCCCTGGCAATGTATTCGCCCGGTTGCCATTTGGCCTGCAGTTGACGCTTGCCCCCTCCAAACGTCCGGATGGATCCACGGGCTCACCGCTGAAGTCGCATGTTTTCCCGGTTGACGTTCCCGGATTTCCAACCGGGCCGGCAAGTGTGACGCCGCGGATCACAACGCCAGTTTCCACGGGCGTCGCCACGACCTTGCCTTTTTGATGCTCCTCAGCCGCAGCACCTTGCGCGAATGTGACGGTCAGAGCGAAAGCAGCTAGGCATCCGAAAGCTCTCAAAGTAGCAGTCATTAAGCTTCTCCTCTTTTGCCGACCGGCAAGATGTCGCTTCCGGACCGATGTCTCTGAATCGAGTGAAAGGACCTGCGCCCCTTTCAAGTTATCGAAACTTGATCAGGTAGTTCACGGCCACGTTCTTGGGACGCGTCTCAAGAGCTGTGCGTGCCGGATTTTCCGGTGAACCTGTCGATTTGCTTGAAACGGAAGTTCCGGCGGCACTGCCCTGTTGCGAAATTCCCGCCGGCGTCGTTATCTCATAGGGATGCGCGTGAACTTGCAGAGCATCGCATTGGAGTGATCCAACAACATTCGCAACATTATTGCCAGTTGGATCTAGCCGTCGTTTCGCGTCAGGGTCCATACCGGCACCGGCATCGAAGCCGCGCAGGAACAGCCCACGGTAGTCTGGAATCCGAAATTCCAGATCGGCCGTAGAACTCCGCTCTCCATAGAGTCCGCCGAGAACGGCATAGAGTTCTGGATAAGCGGCAGCCCTAAGATAGCGTCCGTCGCAAGGCATCCATCCCTGGGCTTCGACGTAGCTGATAGGAGCTTCCGCATTTGTACCCGCAGCCACGCCAGAGCTTGCGCAGGGCGTGTTGCTCCAGATTGTATTGACCGAGCGCGAGGTAGGGGCAACTTGCCCCGCAAAGGGACAGACCGCACCGATTGGAGGCCCTGCAAACATCTTTTGTTCCTTGGTCAAGATTGATGTGTGAGGGAAGGAGTGCCACTTATCAGCAACAAGAGGCACTCCCATGCATCAGTTCCGACCTGACCGGCGGAGCTGAAGCCAATTCACCTTGCCATCAAGCCGGGTTGACATCCCAGGTATTGTCCTCGTGGAGCACGCCTACGAGATTGAAGACGGCAGAGGGAAACTTGGCTTCACTGGTCTGGGTGATCGTGTCGATACTGAGCACCGAACCGATAGACACATTCGTTCCCGCCGCAATCCAATAGCTCGGAGTCGGCGTGAACGTGTGGAACAGATTGGTGCCCGCTTGTACAACATAAGTTCCTGTTCCGGACATGCCGATACCCACAGAGAACCGATTGTTTGGCACATTGCCAGCATCGTTGATGACCAGTGATCCTGCAGGATCCGCCTTGATCGGCACGGTCAGGCCGGGTCCACCACTTAGTGAAAAAGTAGTGGTGTTTTTCCCGCTGGGGCTGCAGTCCTCCACCCCGGAGGCAAAAAAGTCCACGCCAGGAATCAGTTGTCCCGTGTCGCTCCAGACGAAATTATAGGCGAGCTCCCAAGTGAACTTTGACCTGCCACTGAGAATTTCCTCCAGAATGGATTAGAGTCCGGACCATTGAGGACGGACATATGAAGAAGCAGAGATTTACGGAAGAGCAGATTATTGCGGTGCTGAAGGAACAGGAGGCGGGTGCGAAGGCAGCCGATCTCTGCCGCAAGCACGGGATTTCAGAAGCAACGTTTTATAATTGGAAAGCCAAATACGGCGGCATGGAAGTCTCCGAAGCGAAGCGTCTGAAGGCGCTTGAGGACGAGAATGCGAGGCTAAAGAAGTTGCTGGCCGAGCAGATGCTTGATGCAGCCGCGCTCCGCGAGCTTCTTGCAAAAAAATGGTAGGGCCTGCCGCCCAGCGTGACGCCGTCACGCATCTGAAGGCCGTCATGGGTCTTTCGGAGCGGCGGGCCTGCCAGATTATATCCGCCGACCGCAAGATGATCCGTTACCGGTCAAGCCGACCGCCGGAGGTTGAACTGCGGACGAAGCTGCGCGACCTCGCCAATGAGCGGCGTCGTTTCGGCTACCGTCGGCTGTTTGTCCTGCTTCGGCGGGACGGAGAGCCGTCCGGGGTCAATCGCATCTACCGGCTCTATCGCGAGGAAGGTCTTTCCGTTCGCAAGCGGAAAGCCAGGCGGCGTGCGGTCGGCACACGTGCGCCGATCCTGGTTGAAGCGAAGGCCAATGCCCGCTGGTCGCTGGACTTCGTGCATGACCAGTTCGCCTGCGGCAGACGCTTCCGCGTGCTCAACATTGTCGATGACGTGACGCGCGAATGCCTGGCAGCGGTCCCGGACACGTCGATCTCTGGTCGACGTGTCGCCCGAGAACTGACGACGCTGATCGAACGACGCGGCAAGCCCGGAATGATTGTCTCCGACAACGGCACCGAACTAACGTCGAATGCCATCCTCGCCTGGTCGAGGGATCACAAGGTCGAGTGGCACTATATCGCGCCGGGGAAGCCAATGCAGAACGGCTATGTCGAGAGTTTCAACGGCCGGATGCGCGACGAGTTGCTCAACGAGAGCCTCTTCTTCGGCCTCGATCATGCCCGCAGCGCCATTGCTGAATGGGCTGACGACTATAACCATTTCCGGCCACACTCGTCGCTCGGATACCAGACCCCGGCAGGCTACGCCGGGATCATCGCCGCAACCGGCTCCAACGCTGCGCAAGATGAAAGCTTCGCGTTTCCGCCGGTTGCTCCCACCGCGCCATTTGGCGTATTCAAACCCGCCGAGGCTCTAATCGCAGCCGGATGAAACTTCAGTGGCAGGTCAACTTGATTTGATTGCCAACCCGAATTTGATACGGAGAGCAGAACCATGCCAAGGAGAAGACATTGGCAACAGGTTGAGGCATCTTTTGATAGACATAGAAGGTCCAAGGTTGCGCCGATTGATTCTTCAACAGCAACGAATATTGCGTTCCTTGGGCAAGCGCCGCGCTTCCCGGCTGTGATGCACGGGCATGATCCGTCATTTCCTTGTCTACGTAGCTGACATGCAAGGACATTTGATTCTCCCTTTCCGCTGATTTTCAATCTTGACGCCAGGACTAGTCCAATCATTTGGACCGCTTCTTGGCCCAGCTCCAACTGAGGCGAGTGTTGGAGACACGAATTGAGCTATAATCATTTCTGGGTGACGTAAATGAGTAGATTTACTCCCTGACAGACCACGATTAACCCATAGGCATGCCCCCGAGACCCGGGACGGTAATAGCGGTCGAAGCCTATTTGGTCGGTAGCAGATAAGCACCGGCAGAGATGGTTTTCTAACGCAATCCCTTCAAACGAAAAGCGGCCTGAGAGCCAGCTTGATCGTATCCATCCGAGGTGGGCCGCAGGACTTAATGGGGTTCGCGTGGTAACGTCGGGTTCATGGAGATCGATGAGGACAAGATCGACGATGCCGTTTTGGCGCTGTTGTGGCTAACGCTGCATAACGAGCGTTGTGCCTGGAAGGGCTTTGACTGGGCAACGACGGATCGCTTGCATCAGAAGGGCATGATCGGCGACCCGGTGAACAAGTCGAAGTCGCTGGTGCTGACGGACGAGGGTCTGCGGCGGTCGGAGGAGCTGTTTCGGACGCTGTTTACGCGGCAACCGATATCGCCACCGCCTTGATCCTCTTCCATTCCCAAGGCAAGAGCTCACGCAGGCGGGAGACGGGAAGATCTGCGATGCGCGTCAGCACATCTGCGAGCCAAGCCTTCGGGTCGATGTCGTTGAGGCGGGCCGTCGTAATAAGGGTCAGCATGATGGCCGCCCGGTCGGCGCCCCGCTCGGATCCGGCGAAGCTCCAGTTTTTTCTTCCACATGCAACCCCGCGCAGGGCTCTTTCCGCCGCGTTATTCGTCATGCAGATCCTGCCGTCGTCGGCGTATCTGGCAAAGTCGGCCCAGCGCGACAGCATATAGTTGATGGGTTCAATCACCGGTGAGGATCGCGACAGGCCTTCGAGTTCCAGCCTGAACCAAGCCTCCAGTTCGTCGAGCAGCGGCTTGCTCTTTTCCTGGCGCACGGCAAGGCGCTCTTCGGCGCTTTTGCCGTTGATGTCGCGCTCGATGTCAAACAGCGCATCGATGCGTTTGACCGCTTCCAGCGCCGTCGCAGAGACAGGCCTCAAGCCCTTGCCCCGCCGGGCACTGCGAGAGACATCGGCCAGCTCGAAGAACTTTCGCCGCGCATGGGCAAAACAGAAGGCTGGCGTTACCGGGATTTGTTTCCTGCTCCGGTCGAAGAGCGGATTGAAGCCATTGTAGCAATCGGCCTGCAGGATGCCGGTGAACTCGGCCAAATGTCGTTGCGGATGTTCGCCACGCCGGTCGCTGGAGGCGTAGAAGACGGCAGCCGGCGGCGACTGCCCGCCAAATGGCCGGTCGTCGCAAACGTAAGTCCATATGCGGCCGGTAATGCACTGCCCCTTGGCCAGGATCGGGATGGTGGTGTCATCGCCGTGGAGGCGCTCGGCCGCAAACACGTGGGTTTCGATCATATCGAAGAGTGGCTTGACGGCGGCGCTGACGTAGCCAACCTGGTCGGCGAGCGTCTGGGTTGACAGATCAATCCCCTCGCTGCGGAACCGGCGACTTTGGCGGTTCAGGGGCTGATGCTCGGAGAATTTGTCGAAGACGATCGTGGAAAGAAGGTTGGGGCCAAGGAAGCCGCGCGACGTGGCATGGAAAGGCGCCGGCGCCTGGCTGATGCAGCCACAGTCCCGGCAGGTAAATTTCTCCCGGACGGTTTCGACGATCTTGAAGCGGCGCGGGACCTCCTCCAGCGTCTCGGTAGTATCCTCACCAAGCTTCGACAGACGCTCGCTGCCACAATGGGTGCAGGCGGTCGGCGCGTCGACGACGAGACGTTCGCGCTCAATATTTTCTGGCCAGGGTTTGCGCACCGGGCGCTTGCGGGTGAAGGCACGAACGGTCTGTGTTTTCGCTGAGGCCGCCTCTGACGCAAGCTCATCCTCGGTCGCATCAGCGACCAGTTCCTCAAGCTGCAATTCCATCTGGTCGATCAGCCGCTGGGTGCGCTCCCGGCTCGGACCGTGTTTGTCGCGCTCCAACTTGGCGATCAGCAATTGCAGATGGGCGTTGAGCGCCTCAATGCCGGAAAGTTTTGCTTTTGCACTGCTCGCTTCAGCCTCAGCGCGTATCCGCGCCTCGCGTTCCGCCAGCAACGCGGCGTGGGCGCTGGCAAGATCGTCCGGCAGTGAGAGAGGCGGTAACGACATGCTGTCATAGAAGCATATTTATCCAACAAATTCAATGCAAAAGACGTTCAAACCCGCGTCGGGCGCCAGGTTTCCTGAGGGGCTCGCCAGTCAATTCCGGACAGCGACGGCCTACAGAAATATCCCTGCTTGTGAGTCTGACGAATCATCACCGGACAAGATCGAGGTGCTGGATCCGAGCCATCCGTTATTTGGACGCTCCTTTAATGTAATCCGTGAGGTGGGACGTAGAGGCGGCAACTTCGCGCCGTCGTATGAGGTTGAACATCGTGGTGGATCGACCTTGCTGATACCCGTGTCAGCGACACAGGGATATGTCGAAGCCACGAATCAGATTAAACTTAGCGTTGAGGCAGTTCGGGATCTTATCGCGGTGGCGGAAACTCTCGAAGGTCATGATGATCGAACCGAAGAACCTGTGGGCGACGTTATCACCCGCGTTGCGGCGTCAGATTCTCGACGACGTCGCCGCAGTTCTGGCGGAGGTATGTCATGAAGTCCGAACTGGTCAAGCCCACCCATCTGGCACGCAGAGCGGTTGTTTACGTCCGTCAGTCGACACCGCATCAAGTCATAAGCAATCAAGAGAGCCTACGGCTACAGTACGCGCTCCGCGAGCGCGCTCGTGAACTTGGCTGGCATGAAGCCGATATTGACGTTATCGATGCCGATCTCGGCATCAGTGGGGCCTCTACGACCGGCAGGAACGGCTTTAAGGAACTCGTCGGACGGGTTGGTCTGAGTGAGATCGGTTTGATCCTGTCGATCGACGTGACCCGACTTGCTCGCAACTGTTCGGATTGGTATCCGCTGCTTGATATCTGCGGCCTGCGCGGCTGCCTCATTGCCGATCGCGATGGCGTCTATGATCCCGGCAGCGCCAATGGTCGTTTGCTTCTCGGTCTGAAGGGAACCATCTCAGAGCTTGAGCTGCATACAATCCGGAGCCGTTTGACCGCAGGTCTGCTTGCCAAGGCTGAGCGCGGCGAGCTTGCCCTCATGCTGCCGGTTGGTTTGGTGCGCGATGCGAGCGGGGTGGTCGTAAAAGATCCTGATCTAGGTGTTCAGGAACGGCTGGAGCTTGTGTTCCGGACATTCCTGAAGTTCCGGACCGTCGCCAAGGTCATGCGCGTCCTAAATGATCGGGACCTTCCCCTGCCGCGCCGCGACCGGTTTGGCGAACTACGCTGGGCGCGAGCAACGGTCTCGGCGGTGGCCCGGATCTTGAAGAATCCCGCCTACGCCGGTGCCTTCGTTTATGGACGGACCCGCTTTCGCGCCGCCGGGCGTGACGGCGGTTCAGAGGCGAAAACACCCAAGGATATTAAAGACTGGCGGATCATCGTGAAGGATCGCTACCCCCACTACATCGACTGGTCAACCTATGAGAAGATCCGCGATATTGTGCGAGACAACAGAGCCGAATACATGCGTGCCAAAACCAGGGGAGCTCCCCGTGATGGCGAATTGCTGTTGCACGGCATCGCCTGGTGCGGGCGATGTGGCTACAAGATGTACGTCCGCTATAAAGGTGGCGGAGAGTATGCTTGCAACCACCTGCATTCCCACTCTGGCCTGCCGGACTGCCAGCGTGTCCGTGCGGCTCAGATCGATGCAGCTGTGGCGGACGCTTTCCTGGCCGCGTTGGCGCCTGGGGAGCTTGACGCGCTAGCGCGGGCTCGGCAGGCACAACAGCAGGTCAACAAGGCCTTGCGCGCTGGCGCTGAACGGGAGCTTGAGCGCAAGCGCTACGCCGCGGCGCTGGCAGAACGCCAGTTCAATCGCGTTGACCCTGATAATCGTCTGGTCGCCTCCGAACTCGAGCGTCGATGGGAAGCAGCGTTGAGCGAACTTCGCGCTGCTGAAGATGCCGTTGCCCAACGAGCATCGACTGAACCCGCCAAGCGCAGTGGGTTTAGCAAAGACCTCAACAACAAGGTCGTTGCGTTATTCGATAGCCTTCCCCAAATCTGGGCCAACGATGCGACGACCGACGCTCATCGCAAGGCACTATTGCGGTGCCTTGTCGAAAAAGTCGTACTTGACCGCGGTGAGCGCGACGTTGCTTTGGCGAGGATCGTGTGGCGTGGCGGCGCCGTGACTGATCTCCACGTCAAAATGAAAGTCAATTCCGTCGCCAAGCTCACGCGCGGTGAAGAACTGCGCGCGCGTCTGCTGGAGCTCGCTCTGACGGGCGTGCCCGACGATCAAATCGCTGAAATACTGACGCGCGAAGGACACCATTCACCCAATTGCGAAGACAAGGTTTTGCCGATCACAGTGCAACGCCTCCGCCTTGCAGCGGGCATCAAGGCAAAGGCGCAGCGCAACAGATGGACACACGAACCTACTTTGCTCAGCGCCGTACAACTGGCCGCCAGGCTCGATATTCCTGTCAATTGGATTTACGTCCAAATCAGGCGGAAGCGCCTGCTCATCGACCAGCAGTCAACCGGAGCATATTTGTTCCAAAATTCCCCAGCGATCGTCAACGCGGTTCGCGACCTTCGTAACCGCACCATTAATCACCTCGATCTGAGAATCATTCAGCCTCACCAGGAGGGGCATCAAAATGCGTAGTCGAGCAAATAAGAAAGCTGCGCCGGCGTGATTGCCACCGCGCCGCCCTCTACATTCGGCCAGATAAACCGGCCGCGTTCCAATTTTTTCGTGAACAGGCATGCGCCCTGGCCATCATGCCAGATCAATTTTACCAGATCACCTCGGCGGCCCCGGAAGCAGAACAGATGACCGCCCAGCGGGTCATGCTTCAACACTTCCTGCACCCGAAGGGCTAGCGAAGGAAAGCCGCACCGCATGTCTGTATGTCCGGTCGACAACCAAACCTTGACACCCGTTCCCATCGGAAACGGGTTCATCGCAACGTCTCCAGACCCCGCATAATCCGCAGCAGGACGTCCACGTCGACATCCCGACCGACGATCACACGCCGGTCGTTCGCACTCACCACCTCCATGCGACCGTGGTCGCTGACAGGCGGCGGCACAGCGACAGTCGCCGCAGGTGGCGTGTTCGCAACAACCGGCTCGGCAACGACGATCGCTGGAACAAACCCGTTTGTCGAGCGGTGGACAAGCCGTCCTTCCCGGGCGGCCCTGCGCCAGGCATTCAACTGCCAGCGCGTGATCCCATGACGCTGCGCCGTGGCCGTCACCTGCCGCGGGCCGTTATAACTCTCAGCCACAATCGCTAGCTTCCCTTCATCCGTGAAACGCCGGCGACGCCCGCTATCGACAATCTCCATCCGGCTAAAATGCCCGGTGAGATCATTCATCAAGTCCATGTGTGAAGCACCGTCTATATTGCCGTCTATATAGACAGAGCATCCACACTCTCACTCACTCCACAATGCGGCCCAACTCGGATGCGTACGCTTGATCGAGCCTTAGGCGTCTTTGAGCACACCTTATGCTCTGCAAATTCACGCTAGCGGCACGAGTGATGGCATTCTAAACCCGTTTTGGCCGATCTTTCCGAACCGCCTTCCCACGCCGCGCGGGATTGTCTGAATTCAAATCATGATTGCGCGACGAAAGACGTTAATCATCCGCGACCTAGCTCAGAAATGAGTATTTCTACTCATTTTGAAGGACAGAAAGATCGCGCATAGTGATCCCCGGGGGGCAGGGAGCGATGATGAAGATTTGCATTGGGGACTCTCGGGCTAACGCCGTAATCATGGAGAAAATCTGGCGATTTCGACACCAGCAATTTGTGGAACGACGTGGGTGGCAGGCATTACGCAAGAGTGACAGACGGGAAATAGATCAGTTTGATCACGATTGCGCTATTCATCTTAGCGTTATCAAGAACGATACGGTGATCGGGTATTCTCGGCTCCTTCCTACGGTGCAGCCACATCTTCTTTCAACCGTCTACCCGCAAATCATGCGAGGTCAAAAGTGGCCAAGGTCGCACGACGTTTTCGAATGGACGCGGTGGGCGGTTGCAAGCGGTGACGAAAGGATTGACGGGGTTCCAGTATCGCGTGTTTTGATGATCGGGTTGATGGAGTTTTGCCGCGTTGCTGGCATCACCTCGCTCATCGGCGAGACGCACCCAAAGCTGATAAACTCCTTGCGCGCCAACGGGTGGCAAACACACATCCTCTCAGAGCCCAGCATTTTCGACAACGAATTAGTCGTGCCGCTCGAAGTCATCCCATCGTCCGCCCCGCAGACGTTTTAGGCAATTAGCTAGTATAGGAAGTTCCGCTCGATGTTTGAACCTTACGGCTCAGGAAGTTTTGGTCACCAATTCGCCGCCAGTCCGGTTCATAAGCGCGCACAAGTCCCTGCCTGGAATTCTTTTGCACGAGCGGTGCCACATCGCAATCAGACCCGCTTTTTTACCGGGCGATTGTCGTACGTTCAATGCTTAGGTCAGAGAGCCAGTCACGTAGCCGCCCGGATCGATTGCAGCCTAATGATTCCGCAGCCTATGCCACCCTAGAACGGCATGGGACAGTCAGTGTAACTCAGTCACTCGCGTCATTGGCACCCCTTTAGGGGAACGGCGAGGAAAGCAACCAACGGAGAATTATAACATGGAAACGATAACTACCCGCAAGCCCGTTAATCTCATCGGTGGCGAGTTGAGCGTGTTTGCCAAGGCGCCGCGCGTCGGACCGACCCCTTCGACCACAGAAATCGCTGCCATGATCAAGGGGGGAAAACCGGGCGACATGGACAAACTCGACGTCTAAGTCTCATCCGTGTGACCGTCGCCAAGGCGGCGGTCACTGCCCCTTTAGATTTTCATCAACTAGGCGATCACCCATGTTCAAGGGAACGATTGACCGAGGTCATCTCGAGTGCGTGGCTGAGCCCCCGATGTACCCGCCGCCCTACCCCAACATCTCCATCAAGATCCTAGACCATCCTTTACTCGAAAGCTTCCGTTGGGACACCACCGATCAAATCATCCTGATCTGCCGCGAGCGTTCCGCCGAAGCGAGTGGGCAGGTTGTGGCACTCAGGGATTGGCCGATAGAACGAGCGCATGATTTCTGTGCTTTTGGGCAATGGCCATTGGACTATCAGACAATTTCGATCAATCGCCATTCCGGCACGGTGACCTTCAGCGCCGGACATGGAGGTGTTGCGCCACTTTATCTGAAGGTCAGCGGTGAGCGCATCGATCTCTCCTGGTCGATAGCGGACTTTTATTCGGGCATGACTCTCGCTGACGTCGACACGGACCGAACTGGCCTGCGTCTTGTCGGGACGCTCCCCTATGCAACAACCACGATGTTTCGCTGTGTTTTCATGCTGACGGAGCGCGGGTCACTTTGCATCAGTAGGACGGGAGCCGTCGAGACGAAATATCCCCCTCCGGCACCGTATTTCATTCCGACCCCGCTTGTGGATGGGGCCGATGTTGCCGCCGCAGCATGCCGTTTGATCGACACCCTGCTGCGTCGCTGGCCGCTCACGCCCGCCCTCACGGCTAGCGAATTCAGCGGAGGATTGGATTCGGCAGTCGTTGCCGCCATTTTGGCGGGGCAGCATCCTGACGCCCTGCAAACCTATGCCTTGGAGGTCGGGGGGCCAGCTCGTAGTCAACAGATTTCGCGGCGCGAAATAGCAATCGAGCACTTTGGCTTTCGCGACCAAACGCTGCGCGTTGACACGATACCAATGGTTCCGTGTGGGTTCGAAGTGAGTAGCGACTACGTCCCCGCTCCCTACAACGCCGATCTTCAGCAGCCTCTCCGTCAACTATTGAAGTCGCTCACAACTGCCTCAGCCCCACGGGCGGTCGCAACTGGTACAGGCGGTGATGAGTTGCTAATGGCCCATGCTTTCGAGCAAAATCATGAGCAATTCGCTCGTAATATTAGCGATGCATTCCTTCCTGCGATCCTTCCCTCTGCCATGACACTGGTGCTCAAAAACCGATTGTCCGACTATGCAGCAAGCTGCGATCGGGCACCCTTTCCTATTCTGCCGATCTCGGTACTGGAGGCACACGCCGCGCGGGCTCCTTTGTTTGCGAGCCATGGCATATGGCCAATTAGCCCATTCGCCCAGCCAGAAGCCGTACGATTTTATCGGAGTTTGCCTTTAGCCTGGAGGCACGAAAAGGCGCTGCACCGCCGGATGTTGGAATGGCTTGGATATCCCAAACGATTCTTAGCCGTTTCTATAAGAGAAAATTTCGAACACTATCTGTCCGGCTCGCTGATTATGGGTGCTAGCGAGATCACTAGTCAATTATCCCGTCGTTGCCTGCTGCATGAACTGGGACTGATCGATGCTGACCACCTGATCGCCACAATAGACGACATCCGATACGATTCTCCGCTTAGCGAGCTCGGCTTTATCTTCCACGCGATTAACGTTGAACTGGCCAACGGGCTACTGAGTTCAACGAGGCGCTCGGAGAGATAAAGCGTTGCGATGCCTTCCATGGTGGCCAATCTGACTGTGCCGCGTATTTCGTCACGATTGCTTACGTCGCTACGAAGAGCATTCACGCCGTTCTCGATTTCCTCCGCTCGCCGCATTGTAACCAGGCCGGCCGGTGTCAGCAGAAGCCCGTCCCTGGTCCTTTCGACGAGTGCACCGCCAACCGTATATTCCAGACGAGCAAGTCGGCGAGATACGGTGGAGTGGCTGACTTTTAGTTCGCGAGCGGCGCCGGTCACGCTCTTGCACCGAACGACGATGAGGAAGAGTTTGAGATCGTCCCAATCAAGATGATCGATTGCAGTCGCCATGCTACCTCCGTCTATTTTTGCACAGGGTAGTGCATCCTATTCGGATTGGCTCGCAAATTCGTTTTGATAGTTTCAAACGTGCTGTGCCGCTGTATGTGTGGTGTGCAGTGAAGCAAAATATCTTGCGGAAACGCGGATCGCCAGCAGGCCGCACTACTTGAACCTACCTTGGGAGAACGCATGTCCAGACGAACTGTGAGTGCCTCGAACGCTGCGGCAGTGGGACCGTATTCGCACGCGACATGGGCCGGCGATCTTCTGTTCTGCTCCGGCCAGACACCGCTAGACCCCGGCACCGGCAAACTTGTCGACGGAAATGTAGCCGACCAGACACGCCAGTGTTTCGATAATCTGTTTCAAGTCCTTGAGGCAGCGGGCCTGGGGTCGGATGATGTCGTATCCGTCAATGTCTATCTCACCGACATGGGTGACTTTGACCAGATGAATGAGATTTACGCGACGCGTTTTTCATCGCCCTACCCGGCCCGCACCACAATCGGCTGCGCCAGCCTGCCGCTTGGAGCACGCATTGAAATCGGTCTAACAGCAAAGCGGCAATCTTGAGCCCGCCTTTGCCGAGCTAGTCGAGATGGCTGATGGCGAGCCTGGATCAGTAGAGGAATGTCGATGGGAAACATGAAATTCTGGGCCGCGGCTGCTCATATTGCCCCCGTCTATCTCGATCCTGGGGCGAGCGCTGAAAAAGCTTGCTCGGTGATAGCAGAGGCTGCCCGAAACGGCGCATCGCTCGTGGCATTTTCGGAGAGCTTTCTTCCCGGTTTCCCTGTCTGGGCAGCACTTTACCCGCCCATTCAATCGCACGAACATTTTAAACGCTTCTTGAAAGCTTCGGTGTACATTGACGGCCCGGAAATTGAGCGTGTGCGAAAGGCCGCCTCCGATAACGGTGTTTTCGTTTCAATCGGTTTTTCCGAGCGCAACCCGGCAAGTGTCGGAGGTTTGTGGAATAGTAATGTTCTGATTTCCGATACCGGCCAAATCCTGATCCACCATCGAAAGCTGGTCGCAACCTTCTTCGAAAAACTAGTTTGGGATCCGGGCGATGGCGCTGGATTGGTCGTCGCAAACACGAGAATCGGTCGCATTGGCGGGCTAATTTGCGGGGAAAATACAAATCCGCTCGCGCGCTACAGTCTGATGACGCAGGGCGAGCAAGTTCATATAAGTAGCTACCCGCCGATCTGGCCCACTCGCGTTCCCACAGAAAGCGACAACTACGACAACCGAGCAGCCAACCGCATCCGTGCCTCAGCACACTGCTTCGAGGCTAAGTGCTTCGGGATCATCGTGGCGGGGCACTTGGACGAAGTCGCACGCAAATCCATTGCCTTGGATGATCCTGCGATCGAAGCGATCATAGATGCCAGTCCGCGGGCCACTAGCTTTTTCCTAGGGCCGACAGGAGCGGCAACTGGTGACGAAATGACCGACGAAGGTATCGGCTATGCCCAAATCGATCTCGACGACTGTGTTGAGCCGAAACGATTTCACGACGTCGTTGCTGGTTACAACCGATTCGATATTTTCGACGTCACCGTGAACCGGATGCGTCGAAACCCAATCAGATTTTTGGAAGGCCGCGCTGAGGACGCTCTAACGAGCCCTGAAGCCGTGGCCATGCCGGAGTAAGGGTGATGGCGCGGACGGGTATGCACATGACCAAGAAGGGTTTCTCCTTCCAGGGCCCTGCCGACGGCGTTCATTATAGCGCGACGATCAGGATGAGACGCGCATTGCCTCGCCTGAACTGCTCCCTGAGAATGGGTTATTGCCTCATCTAAATTGCTCCCGACGAATCAACCTCGGGAGCTGTGATGAGGAAGGTAAGCATGGCGACACGTGCGGAATTGGTGGCAGCGATCAGTTGTCGCTATGTGTTAGGCGGGCGGGCCGAGAAGGCGAGGATGTTAGACGAGTTCGTGGCGCTCACGGGCTTTCATCGCAAGCATGCGATGCGACTGCTGCGAGGAGAACGCGAACCGGCGAAGGGTGGTCCTCGGCCAGGGCGCCGGGTTTACGGCGATGACGTGCGGGCGGCGCTCGTCGTTGTTTGGGAGGCGTCGGATCGAATTTGCGGCAAGCGACTACACCCCCTGTTGCCAACACTGATCGAAGCGATGGAACGTCATGGACATGGCGATATGAATAGCGAGACGCGCCGGCAACTCTTGACGATGAGCCCAGCGACGATTGATCGAGTCCTCAAGGAGATTAAAGCGAGCGCCACGGGTCCGCGGCGCCGGAAAGGATCAACGGCGATTCGGCGTAGTGTTCCCGTTCGAACGTTCTCGGATTGGGATGACCCCGCACCCGGCTTTGTCGAGGCTGATCTCGTTTCTCATTCCGGCCCGTACGCGAGAGGTGCCTTCTCGCAAACGCTGGTGTTGACCGATATAGCCACGGGCTGGACGGAATGCGCGCCGCTGCTGGTTCGCGAGCAAACGGTACTGATCACTGCGTTGACCGAACTGCGCAAGTTGCTGCCGTTCCCGCTGCTGGGCTTCGACACCGACAACGACAGTGTGTTCATGAACGAGAGCGTTCATGAGTATTGCTTGCGAGATAATATCGAACTCACCCGTTGCCGCCCCTACCGAAAGAACGACCAGGCATTTGTCGAGCAGAAGAATGGCGCGATCGTGCGCAAGATCGTTGGATACCGACGCTTCGAGGGGCTGCGAGCCACCCGGGAGCTGGCCAAGCTTTATTCCTCAATGCGGTTGTTCGTGAATTTCTTTCAGCCATCATTCAAGCTGAAAGAAAAGCACCGTGACGGAGCCAAGGTGATCAAGCGCTATCATCGTCCCGCCACGCCTTATCAGCGGCTGCTTGACGACGCACGCACGCCGGAGGATACATGCCTTCGGCTCAAGGCGATGTACCTGACGCTCGATCCGGTTCGGCTGCTCCGCGACATACGGCTGGCACAAGAGAGATTGGTCGAAATTGCTGACAAGCCTGATGGTCCGCCTGCCACCGACGGCGAGGCATTACCGCTCGAAGACTTTCTGTCTGGCTTACGGATTGCTTGGCGTGGTGGTGAAGTGAAACCGACTGCCCGCTCCAAGCCAGCGGCCAAGCGAGAGCGGCGGAGGCCCGATCCTCTACTCGCCGTCACTGCCGAACTCGAGGATTGGTTCGAGGCGGAGCCTTGGCGAACTTCGCGAGAGTTGCTTGAACGCTTGCAGGTCAAATACCCCGGCGTGTATCCCGACGGCCTCATTCGGACCGTGCAGCGTCGAATGAAGATCTGGCGCAGTACACAGGCCAATGCGCTGGTGTTCGGGCCATTCGCCGATGCCGCGCGGCAGACGCAAAACGTAGAGGTCGTGCAGTGAGGCTCTTACCGCCAGGTTGGCCTTCGACAACCCGCGGAAAACATGATGAACGCCCGCGAAGCCGCCCGCTCGCTACAGCGCTATTGAGGGCGCGCTCGCGAGCGGCTTCGCTACCTCCGTCACCTTGCACCAGGTGCGGGGACAAGATCGTAACAACCCGTGAGGCATTCGAGAACATCCGAGTGAGGCAACGGCATTATTCTCCGGGAACACTCTTGGGTGAGGCAATACGAGTCTCACCTTGTTTGTCGCCGCGCAGTTCATGCCCTTAAATCGTGGATCACCCCTGAAGATGATCTTTTTCTGGTCACGCATATGGGGTTCCTGGAGATCGACCCCGAGCATTGGCATTTGGATGTCGATGGCCTCGTGGGTAGCCCGACGAAATTGCATCTGTCTGACCTTCAAGCAATGCCACAGCGCGAGTACATGTCGTTTCACGAATGCGCTGGAAGTCCGCTTGCTCCGACAGTGGCTAAACGCAGGATCGGAAATGTAGTTTGGAAAGGTGTGCCGCTGTCGCTTGTTCTGGAACGCGCAAAGATCAGCAGCCATGCGTCCTACATCTGGACTGCCGGCCTCGAGTGGGGCGGATACGCAGATGTTGAAGAAGCCTATCAAAAAGACCTGCCGATCGGCAAAGCACTTGCAGAAGAAGTTATCCTCGCACTTGAGATCAACGGTCGGCCACTCACTCCAGAGCGCGGAGGACCGGTTCGACTGGTCGTGCCAGGTTGGTATGGCACAAACTCCGTAAAATGGGTTGGTTCGATCACGGCTGCGGATCGGCGCGCAAGCGGCGCCTATACGACGCGCTTCTACAATGACCCTACGGCGTCGGGGATGAAGCCGGTTTGGGGCGTCGCCCCGGAGTCCGTTATCGTATCGCCGTCCCCAAATGATCTGCTGTCAGCGGACATGCCAACGAAAATATGGGGCTGGGCTTGGGGAGATCGTGAGATATCAAGCGTCGAGGTCAGTGTGGACGGTGGAGGCTCATGGCGGACTGCCTCGGTAGGGCCGCGCGAGGGAAGGAGTTGGCAGCGGTTCGAGTTGCCGTGGACCCCTACATCAGGCCAGAATATCTTGCTATGTCGGTGCACGGATGAGTTTGGGGAGGGACAGCCGCTGACTGACGCGAGAAATGGGGTGCACATGGTTCAGCTTGAAGTTGATCTTTGACCCGGAGCCCACTGCGACATTGGGATGGGCGTCCACGGAGGCACGAAAAAATCGAGATTTCTCGATGAGCCAGCGGCACTCCGGTCTGCCAGATCGACAGGACAAGAGCTTTCCTGCGAAAAGTTACAATCGGGTGGCACCGAAGCGGTAGGCCGCCGTCACACCAGGCCACGCACGACAAACACCGCCCATTGAACGGTTGAGGCGATGATCGCGATCACGCGCTGTAGATCAGCAGCTGTCGCAGCACCTGTCCGCGCTTGTCATCGATCGTTGCCGACACCAGGGCGGTTGTTTTGAAATGCGGACTGGTGTCGTCATCATGGCCACCCGTCTTTCCCCTAGTCATCACGGGGTGCATTTCGTTTGTGACTGGATTGAGAAAACCATGCGCAAGAGCCCTCACTCCTGCCAAATCTGGGAGGCTCGCTGCCACGACCTCTTCGCCGATGTCCTCGGATTACCTACAATCTGGATACCTCATTCGTACGCCGATTGTGGGCAATATGGGCTCGACGAACACGCCTCGCCTTTTTGTCACTCGCAAAGAAATTATGAAAATGACCGGCATTTTTCTCGACATCGGCGAATGTGCGTCGGCTCGTGGCTGCCATGGGGAGTAGGAGATTAATCGGCTGTACCTTTCCTGCATCTGCTACGAGACTGTTCACCTCTGTAGGTGCGTAACCGCCGGCGCGATAATCTAGCGTGGCGCGCCCAACGATTCTCGCGGCGGCAATTGCGTTCGTCGAATGTGTACGAATAGTAGCTGACCCTGCTACCTCATCCGGAAGACCGGATTCTCGGGACGCCTCCCAAGGCAGCGTGGTTGTCGTCGAACTTGTTTCGACGGCAGCCACGTGTTGTGGCTATGAGACCGCCTGTGTCGCGAGGATAAAGTATCAATGTTCTGGGAGCGAGCGCCGGTGACTGGCGCGATAAGAATGCCGTTCGTTCTTTGCTTTGCGGTGTGTCGCTCGTCCAGCGAACTAGTCGGATCTACCGCAAGGGGGAGCCAGGATGTCATCGTTTCCGACCTGCCGAAAACGCTTTCTGTGCCGGCCGAATATAAAGGTGGTCCGGAGTAAACTGACTTCGGCGTAACCGGTGTTCTTCCCACGCGTTCTCCTGTCAGCGATCTGTGTTCGACTTTCAATACAAGAGCGAAGGAAGTGTCTCTGTCGAGACTCAGATTCTGCCAATAAATTCAACCCACTGGCGATCGGCCCGATGGTGACGAAATACTCAATTCGACCAACATGTCGGGGTTGTCAGATAGAGGGGAACCTTTCGTGCTGCTTGAGGGAGTCATAGCCGTACATGACCACTTCGAGCTTTGGCCGTCACCAACAGGAGATTGTCAGCTCGAACATTCGCGGACTCAAGCAAACCTTCAACGCTCTTGAGCAATACTATATCGTGGCGAGTTTGTATTCGATCGTTAAAGTATAAACGTACGCTATGGCGATGGGCCAAATATATCAAAAAATATATTAATGTTAAATATTGATCTATGGCGGAGCGCCGTCTAGACCTGCTCAACACGCGGCAGGGGACTACCCTGGTCAGCGACGGGAGGCTTAGATGAACCGACGTGACAAAATGCATCCAAACAAAGCCAGGTGTGATAGCCCGGAAATGGGGCTCGCCTTCCTCGATGGCGAACGTGTGGTTGCTCCACGGCGTGCTATACGCTGGCCGGCCGCACGGAACGAGCATCTGGATGCGCTTCGGGAATTCGCAGATAGCGGAAGATATTATCGGGTTAACCGTCCCGTGGTGACCGGCATGGAGCTGAGCCTTGAAAAATTGTCGCCATTGCAACAACTATCTGCCGAACACGAGGCAAGCATAGGCCCGAGCCTAACCAAAGCACTTCTCGCCACCAAACACGAACCGGAACGAATGCATCAGATCACATGGTCTCTTTCAAAATCTGAACGTGTCTTTGATTGCGCTGGAGGTGATTCCGACAACGGCGAAACCATCGCTACTGATGGACAAGCCGAGGCTCTCGCGAACCGCGGATACATCAAATCCGCCGATGCCTATAATCGGCTAATTGATAGGAATAACCGATCGGCAAAATTACCCGTTGACGGTGAGGCCGACACACGTCCACCGAAGAGCTGTCATGAACATGTTGATTTTGAAAACTGCCACTACATTGATGGCGCTTGCAGGACTTGGAGACACGCTTCGCTTAAAGCCGGCCGCTTACGCAAGATACGACAGGCGGTAGACATTCGACCAGCACGCCATTCCGACGCAGCCTTGTGCCTATGGCATTGAAATTAGTGGCAGAATGCGATAGCTGCCAATTACGGCCGCGGCTGTAATACAGGTGGTTGATGCCGAATCTGGTTCGGGCGCGAAACGCGGTGCCGGCCGACTAATTCGACCTTCAATTCGAAGCGACCGTCCGGTCTCAATGCAAGAAGCTCCTGTAGGGTCCTTGAAGGATATCGACAGAGGAAAACTATCAAATGCGGTGTTGCAAGAACACGCCCCAAGGTCGTGGGGGTGACCCAAATTTTTCTACTGAACCAGAACCTGCAAAGGCCGATATTGCCTACGATGCTATTCGACGAATTCTCCACAGTAACGGTCGTGTGCCGGGGCAACATCTCAGGGAACAGGATCTAGCGTCTAAGCTCGATCTTGGTCGAACGCCAGTTCGCGAAGCGCTTCAGCGGCTTGCAGCTGAAGGGAAGATCCAATACATCCCTCAAAGAGGCTTTTTCACAAGGCCGATGTCGGAAAGAGCTCTGTCAGAATTTTATGTTGTCGGACGTGAGATCCTGATCTCGGCATTAAATCGAATGCGGCCGCAGGTCCCAGAGAGCTGGACCGTGACGGATAAACTGTCCCCTGACGAACTTGCCTTAAGGGCAGAAGCGATATTCACTAAAATTGCCCAAGAAGCATCGAATTGCGAGGCTTGCAAAATCGTTCACCGATTCTGTTTTTGCACTCACCCTTTACGAATGGAAATAACTGCGTCAGAACTTCGGCCCGCGTTTGTCGAAAGCCTCGAGAAGCTAATTGCCGCAATGTCTGAACTAGGCACGGCAACGACCCTGGTGGAGTCCGCGTTGATGAACCACCTGGATCTAGAACAGGGTGCCGTCTCAAGGATTGTACAAGAGGTGAACGAACGTGGATTAACAGGTTTTCCGGGGCCTCCGAAAAGTTTGTGACATCGCAACCGTCATCTCGACGAGTGATCTAATCAACGAGCTTGAAGAATTTTGCCGAGTGCCGCGCATATCTGCGGCTGTTGCGGGCAATCCAAAAGCCAACGTCGGCATCAGCCACCAGCATTTTAATTATGTTGCCAAATCAAAGAGGCTGCTGCCATCCCTTCAGCATTCCAGAATACGGCGCTGGCAAAGCGAAAGGTGCTTGTGTCCTATCGGGCAACGCCCTCCGCAGGTTTCCTTTTGCCGCGGCTTCCCCAGGCCAGCTATGATGATCGAGCGACGTTTTCAGCCGAAGTCTCAAAAGACATTGTGCCAAAGATCATAACAGCCAACGGGATCGACGCTGCGACCTTGGGGGCAGAGGTTACGCCAGGCGGGTATCTCCTCAAAACCAATGCATCGCTTCAGACCGAGGGTGATCTCGATGACGCCGCGGCGGATCGACTTGCCGGCTCCCTGGGCTACGTCTTCCGCCAATATCGCGTCCTTACCTCTCGCCTCAACGACACAAAAGGTAAGACAGGTTTTGTTGTCGTGCGGTTTCCGCAGGGCAGCCTTAACGCCACCGTCGCACAGAGATTCTTCGAGGCAGCGGACGCAACGAAAAAAGGCTTGGGCGGCGGATATGCCGTGTCGGCGATGAGCAGATCTTCCTTCGACGAGATCAGCAGGTTATTATGCATTCCTCCTCGCGAAGACGGCCGACACCAACGGCTGGGCCAAAGATGAATAAGGGCCGGACGAGAACCTACGCTCAAGTCGCTTAGCGGGTTCAGATGGCATTTCGCAAAACGGATCTCGCAGTCGATACGATTTTGAGTGATCGTACGCCGGACCTGGAGCCGCGCCGGAGAAAATCTCACTGCTGCAATGCTCGAGAAATTGAAGACGGCTTAATCCTGCGATGGTTTTAGAATATCTTAGCGCGGCGACTTCGCAGCTTGAGGGGTCACCACCTTTGCCCGATTTTCAGACATTCGGTTTGCAAGCGCCGGGATTGCGGCATCGCGGTAGCTGAACTGATGCCGTGTAATCGCCGTCGGAACAAATGACAGTCGTCCAACATCGCTAATCATAGCGTTCGATATTGGTGCGGATCCCTTCACCAGCCACCGATTTTACATTCGACGGAGGATTGCCAGGACGAGCCGTGCCGCAGGGAGTCCTTATCTCGCCGGAAAGGTACTGGCCGCTGTTGCAGGGCAGCATGTTGACGTCGAGAAAGTCGCTCCTCTTCAGGGAGTTCTGATACGCTATAACTTCTTTCGTCGACAACGGGGTCGAGAAGATCGTCACTCCCTCAAATCCCGGCAACGCCTCTATTGGCTCAATCATGGGCGACGTCTGACCGGGCACAGCTGCAGCGCCAATAACCCATGGGCCAACCGATCCGAAAATGACCGATTTCGGACGATCGGCCGGCGTACCTGAGCTGAAAGGAGAATGCGGGAACCCACTGTCGAGCACTGCCTCATCCCATTGGTAAGCTGTAAACGCTAGAAAATAGGTATATGGCGCAAAACGGTCGATGCGAAGTTTGCCGTCTGGAGTGAAGGTATAGTAAATCCACTCTGTGCCGGAGAATGCCCCTGTTGGCCCCACGACGTTCATATCCCAGGGCTTCTGCCACCATGCAATAGACGCCATGTCGCTTTGAAGCAGGCTTTTCGCAAAAGACCACTTTTGACTATTCGGATTGGGCGTGGCTCCCAACGCGAATGATAGGTAAGCATCGTTCGAATTAGAACTTAGAAGCGATAAGGCGCTACCGCCATTAGGAACGGTATTTTCACGGGTCTTTTCGACCAAAAGGACAGTGAACCCCGTGTCCGGTCTGATCGACGCGCTTTGACTAGTCTCGATTGACGCGTGCGGTGGAAAGTTGAAGGAAGTCTTGTTGGTATAGAAGTCAAATGCCTGCCTCGTATCTTCGGGCACCGGATAATCCGCTTCTGCCGCCGAGTCGTGTATGTACAGCTTTGGAAATTCCCCGAAAATTGGCACTACCTTCGGTGTGAGCGTCTGAGATACTTTGTTCGACGCGCTTCTAAGACAATTTGCTTCATTGGTGCACGGTGCCCCTTGCCCTTCGCCAGCGACAAGACAGCCCAGTGTGGAAAACAATAGGAAGATTTTCATTCCATTATTCATCAAAATAATCCTTTTTTGAAGGCGGAGGTCTTGCTCTAGCGAGTGAGCTCGGTGGTGTTGCGGCGCCCTATCTGGCGCAACATATCGCCGACCACGTCGGGCCAATCAGTGGTGATAAGATTGGTACGATTGACGATCGCCATCTCCGGATCTCCTCGGTAATCTGGTACGATCCCTCGTTGAGCGGTCGATTTTGGATCCGTGTTGTGCTCGAAGCAGCATTTTCCGGCGCTGTTGGCGACTCCCTCTGGAAAGTAGTTACTTTCATGATAGGTGGCGAAGCCCTGCTGCTGGTCGATATAGTCGAAATATGCCTGCAGACCGTCACCTTTATAGAATTGGTTCATTTCAAACTGAATGGAGAACGGCGCCACGTTCCATTGATCATAGATCGAGTCCTCGTGGGGATCATAGTTGGAATTCTTCACATTCTCGTCGTCCGGGTTTTCGACGACAATTAGCCCGCCAATGACATTGGGGTTGTAGGTTGTCCGATTTAAAATCGTGCCGACATCCCCCGCATCCTTTGCTTTGAGCTTGAATACTACGGCTTTGCTGAGTTCCGCATTTCCCTTGGTCGCGAGAATGTCAAGGCAACGTTGCATGAGCTCGACGGGATCAGTGGGGTCCTGATCATCGACCGCCGCCTTGATATCGACGATCATCACGTAACCATGACCATCATCGGAGACATATTGGGCGAGTAGATCGAGCGCGGCAGAGAACGTTAGGAACTTCGCCTTTCGCCCTTGTGAATCCGTAAAAACGCGGCCATGGCGGTCCCGTAGATCGGCCTGTCGTAGCTGCGAAAAGTTCTGATTATATAATAGGCCGCTTCCAGTTGACTCGCGCTCAATCCTGTAGTCGTGAGATAGAACGACTTCATTGTCTGCGGTGAAGCGGGCATCGACTTCCACGCTCTCAATCTGCGAATTCCAGGCATCCTGCAACGCATAGGCTGAATTCTCGGGATAGATCTCCCAAGATCCGCGGTGCGCAGATAGCAGGACCAAGTCATCGTCGGGTTTCGGCAGCTTAAACATGTTTCTTGTAATCGCACTTACAAGATATGGTGAAGGCTTTACCGGAAGCAGCGCCTCTGCTTCGGCATAGGATGGAATCGCGAAAGCAAAAAAAGAAGTTAAAATGAGCGATGCCCGCAGATCCCGTCGGCCGCCGAGGTAACCAAAACGAGAGGCGTAAAAATTTAGGATGGCTGATGCTACGTTGTTGCTGGTGTGCATAAGGTTCAGAACCTTTCGATGAGAATTTGGGTAGCTCGCTACGTTGTACGGCGTGTTCCTGGGGCTTTTTGCAACAGCGCAAACCGTCTCAGCAGTGGCCAAGGCCTGGGGTGGGAACGAAAGCAGGGAAGAGGCCCACGCTGCGCGATGGGATTTGTCGGCCGACGCCTGGTTCACCCCTTGCGCTATGGCTGTAATAACAGGCTGTCCGACATCAAGATGATCCCTAAAAGCGGAGCCCAACAAAGACGTTGCGTTTGCCGGGTTGCGACATCGCCTGCTCACGGGTTGAGAGATTTTTGATGAAAGCAGCTTGGAGCTCCGACTCAGCTATTTTCGTCCTGGCGTAGCGGTTCTCAGGGGAGGAGGCGTCGGCAGGACTCTCTCCATCAAAGCTGCTGCGCCATAGGGTGTTTGGACGCAATCAATTGCCTGCCAGCCGCTCTTTTCGTAAAGAACCCGCGCGTCCTCTGTTATCAAGTAAAGGCTTTTGTAACCGAGGCGCAATGCTTCATGCTCCAGCCGCTCGATCAACAACGTGGCTATTCCTTTCTTGCGGTGAAATGGATGGACAAAAAGCGACTTAAGCCACGGGGATAGATGAGATTTTCCATCGAAATCACGATCAGCCAACGTGACCATTCCAACTGGCAATGCGTTTTCAATGGCGACCAGTGTTAGCGGCACTGAACCTTTCTTTGCTTCTTCAAACTCTGCTCGCGTTTGTTCGTACGAACCATGCGATTGACAGCCCCATTGTCCGAAAGTCCAGCTTGCGCAAATGGAAATGAAATTCGGAAGTCTTTCTAGGTACTCGATCGTTACCGGACTTCCAGCTACCGTTGGTATCGCGGTCATAGTGTCTCCATGTTTCCGGCGGGCCGAGCAATCGAGCGAGGATCGGTCAATTTAAGGTGAAGCCGGTACACCAACTGATGCTATCGGATCCCACGATTTATCCTGGACAGTGCGGCTGCGATTCAAGACGGTTCGCCAGCGCGCAACTCCGTGATCACAAACCTGCTAAGATTTGTGGCAACGCCGCCATGCGGCTAAACAGCTTTGTGGCACCTGCCTCTATCAGTTTGTCTCCATGCCCAGGAAGGCAATGCGAGCCACCTATGAAGCCAATCACCATCATCCCCGCTCCCACCGCCGCCTGAGTTCCAGCAACGCTGTCTTCAATAACGAGACAACTTCCAGCCGGTGTGTTCATATTCTGTGCTGCAAACAGAAACAGATCCGGCGCTGGCTTACCACGCGCAACTTGCGAAGCACTGAAGAGATGGGGCCAAAAGAAATCATGCAGGTCTGTGACTTTGAGTGCCAAGCAGAGCTTTGCAGCGTCACTGTTCGACGCCACGCACTTCCTTAAATCGATAGCTTCCAAGGTTTGTCGAACGCCGCTGATTGCACGCAGATCACGAGTATATCGACTTGCAACTTCGGCCATCACACATTCATGATGATCCTCCGGTAGGCGTAAGCCGCCCTCGGATTCTATCACTGAATAACTTTGCTGGTCAGTCATTCCTATGAAGCGATCGTTATACTCTTCAGCGGATATGACATAGCCGCATTTCGCCAAAGCTTCGATGTGCACCTTGGTTGCGATAAGCTCGCTATCGACGAGAACCCCGTCGCAGTCGAAGATCAATAGTTCCGGACTTTTTGAAAAAGACATACAAGGAGTCCTCGTTGTAATGGCTCTGAGTTTTGTCCCAGTGCAGCTTTCCGGGCATTCAGCAGAGTATGATTGAAACCGATTGGATGTTGATCATTGTGGCACTGGGAAATTGCTGCGACGCGCAGTGCTCAGCCGGAAATTGCTCCCGCGGCGATCTTCGGGCCTTGCTTATGAAGAGCATTCCAAACCTTGTGAAACGCCTCTGCATAAAGCGCCATCAATTCGCCATCGTTGGGCGGCGCAATCTCGGAAACGTAAAACATCGTATCCAAGAGTTTCACTGTATTTGGAAAATCGGCGGCCTTCCAGTTTTCGCGAATGTCCGGAAGATATTCGAATACGGGCTTCGTGAGCCAAACACAGATAGGTACGCCTTCGGCCTGCAGCGATTTGACCACGAAATCCCTTGCCGCCGGGCCTGGCGCGAAGCCAAGTGCCGCAGGTTCGATCCGGAGGGGAAAGTTGAGCATCGAATGGTGGCAGTCAGACGGGTTGAAAAGAGGAAATATACCCACAAGCTCGCTGATCATCTCCCATAAAAGCTTGCTATTGTCTCTTCGGATTTGGAGTTGCGTATCCATCTCTGTGACCCGCAAGTTCGCTATAGATGAAGAGAATACGTTTGGCCTGTAGTTGTAGCCTTGGGAATAGGGCGAGAATATTCGCGCTCCACTCCGAGACGAGCTGGACAGCGATACGCGATCAACATGTGCAATCAAGTTGGCGTCCTCGGTAATCACGAATCCCAGTTCGCCAGCCCCAAGATGCTTGGCGCCGTTTCCGGATAGAGCGAGTGCGTCTGCATCAAGATGTGCACCGCCGACGATTGGTTTCGCGGCTCCGATCGATTGGCAGATGTCGTCGATCACAGCAATGCCTTGAGCTCGCGCTGCAGACCTCGCGTCGGGGACGAGAACATTGTTTCCGAAAAGGTGAGTGACTAAAACTGCAGCCACGTTGGGGCCGAACTCTTCAGCGGCCGCGCGCTGATCAATCCCGGCCAAGTTCATGTCGACATCAACGAAGACGGGTTGGAGACCGCTGATCGTGATTGGCCCTACCGCTCCCGGCCAATTCAATGCTGCGGTAACAACTTGCTCGCCTCGCTGTTTGACGTAGTCGAGCTCGATGTGGATGGCTGCCGTTCCGCTGCCGACAGCGCGCACTTGCCACTTCCCAGTCCACCTTGCAAGATTTTGCTCCAATTCGCTCACGATTGGATGGTTAACGCGGTGATACCTTCCACCATCCACAACTCCACGCAGGGCATCCGAGTGTTTCTTCTCCGCTGCGGGCCAAGGCGTAACACGTCCCTGGGGGACCACAGGCTTCCCACCGAAAACGGCGAGCTTCTCGACTGAGAAAGCACCAGTTGCGTTGCGAGTTATGAGCCGTAGTGCACCGAATCCGTTCATCGCGTTCTCCAATCATGCTCATTAGAATGCTGATCAGCCCACACAAACGCTAGCACTGCTTTCCCAGCTATGATAGCTGAAATTAAGTATATAAAAAATTATATGCTAAAGTATATTTACGATGCGAGAGATAAAGTAAGTATAATATCGGATTCTGTTGTGTATGGTCAGGCAGCCGCTTGGGCGTCACCTTGGTCAGCTTCTGCACGGAGCGCTTGGGATATTTCAATAGTTCTTTTATGATCGGGCGGACAACTAAGATCACTGAATGAAGGCTTGGGACGGGAACCGGCCAAAGTTTCCCGTAAAGCGCCAGGTGCCGATCATAAGATGCGTTGGAAGAACAGCACATGGCCCCCAGATCATAACCCGAGCCTCACCGGATGGCGAAGAAGCGGTTAGCCCTCTGATAGTGCTGGCCGTTGGTGGCGCAATTGATTCGGCCAACAGGATTGGATTCTATGGACTCTTTGATAAGAAGACTCGAAGCTCACCGACTGGGAGAAAGTGAGGGCAGTCCTGACGATCGCCATAAAGATGAGAGCGCTAAGGGTATAGTACCGGCCCAAAAACTGATTCCAACGGGAACCTTGGGCCCTGCGAATCGGGGCCGATTGCTGCAAGCCTTGTACGACATAGGGCCATCCAGCAGGGCGGACCTGGCCCGCCTTACCGGTGTGACTCGAGGGACTATCGGAGGGATTGTGCAGCCCCTGATCGATCAGGGTGTTCTTGCGGAAGGAGAGGTGATACCTCCCAGCGAAGCAGGCGGCAAGCCGGCTACCAAGCTGTGGTTTTCCAAGGATGCAAGGCCAATATGCGCGGTGCTCCTGCTGCACGACCGCGTGAGTGCGTGTTTGGTCTCTTTGGAGGGCGAGGTCTATGCTCAACACGCCGCCGATTTTCCGAAAAACCTAACACACCCCTCCGACGCATTCCGTATTATAAGCACCTGTGTCGAAGAAACTATCGCGTCTGGCACACCGATCTTAGGGATAGGTGTAGCAGTTGCAGGAATGATCAATACGGAGACGGGCACAATCGTGACCGTCAGTCTCGGGCCATTCCTGGACGGCTTACCGCTCGAAGCCGAGTTGCACAAAAGATTCGGCGTTACCGTGTGTGTCGATCAGGATACCAGAGCTTTGCTGGTTGGGGACAGAGCTGGCTCGGTTTGTCTGAACAGTTCCGGGCGTTTTGCTAAGTGGATTTCCGCCTCGATTATGCTGCCACCATCATCGGCGTCAGCGCATTGAAGTAAGCCCGATCCGGCGTCTGCCGGTCAAGGGATGAATGTGGGCGTCGGGTGTTGTAAAAGCTCAGATATCGGCCGATGGCAGCGCGGGCCTCGGAAACGCTCTTGTAGGCGTGGAGATAGATCTCCTCGTATTTGATCGACCGCCAGAGCCGTTCGACGAAGACATTGTCTCGCCACGCGCCTTTGCCATCCATGGAGATGGCGATGTCGGCGTTCTTCAGAACGGCGGTGAAGTCGACGGAGGTGAACTGCGACCCCTGATCGGTGTTGAAGATGTCGGGCTTGCCATAGCGGGCAAGCGCTTCTTCGACCGCTTCTATGCAGAAGGCTGCTTCCATCGTGATCGACAGCCGCCACGATAGGACCTTCCGGCTGAACCAGTCCACGACAGCGCAGAGATAGACGAAGCCCCGTGCCATCGGAATGTAGGTCAGGTCCATCGCCCAGACCTGATTGGGTCTGGTGACCGCCAGCTTGCGAAGGAGATAGGGATAGACCTTGTGTCCTGGTGCCGGTTTCGAGGTGTTCGGGCGACGGTAAATCGCCTCGATGCCCATCTTCTTCATCAGGGTGGCGACGTGCAGCCGTCCGGTTTGCAGCCCTTCTGCCTTCAAAAGCCCTTGCAACATCCGGCTTCCGGCAAACGGGTAATCGAGATGCAGTTCGTCGATCCGGCGCATCAAAGCCAGATCGACGTCCGACACGGGACGTGGAGAATAATAGACGCTGCCACGGCTGAAGCCGAGAAGCTTCGCCTGGCGCACGACCGACAGTTTGTGCTCGCGGTCGATCATTTCTTTCCGCCCGGCAATCCCGCCTTTCCGAGCGCACCGGACAAAAAATCGTTCTCCAGCGTCAGTTCGCCGATCTTGGCGTGCAGCGTTTTGACATCGACGGTTGGACCCGCCGGCTCCGCCTTGGCTTCATCGCCGAAAACGCCCGTCGCCCCCTCAAGGAGCTGGTCTTTCCACTGCTTGATCTGATTGGCGTGCACGTCGAACTGCTGGGACAGTTCCACCAGCGTCTGTTCGCCCCTGATCGCGGCGAGCGCCACCTTTGCCTTGAAAGCCGGGCTATGGTTCCGGCGCGGTCGTCTCGTCATGGTATCTCCTGTTCCCGGCATCTAAGCCGAAGTCAGGCAGAAATTCCACTTATCCTGGCTGTTCAGATTTCCCGAGCCAGCTCTGACCGATGGTTTGGACAAGGCCGCGGTCGGAGAAACTTCGCCTCCGTCCATATCGGCGAGACTTTGGGTGGAGCGCTTTACCTTGATGGGCATCTCTATCGGGGACCCGCAGGTGCAGGCGGGGAAATCGGTCATACGACCGTAGACATCAGAGGTCGGATATGCCAGTGCGGCCGACGCGGATGCTGGGAAACAATCGCCAGCTCGAAGTGGTTAACGGACGAGGCCAAGGTCAGGCGGTTGCCACAACCTCACTCCCTAGATGTGAGCCGATTATTGACTCTGGCCAACGACGATATCCCAGGCGCAAGAGAATTACTTCGCGACTACGCGTTCAATATTTCGGTCGGCCTGGCGAACCTCCAGCAGTTCATGGCGCCCAATTTTATCGTTATTCACGGCGACATCGTACGAGGGGGAAACTCCATACTTCATTTAATCCAGGAAAGCTTTCGGGTTTTGGTATTCCATCGCCCGGGTGATGAAATTGTCCTTGCCTTCGGAGATGGCGAATGCCTGGCGGCTCTACGCGGTGCTGCCAGTCTGCTTCTTTCTGAATTGCTGAATTTCGTCATCTAATGACATCCGCGATACGATCCTCAGGAAGCGTCTTAAGTGGCGCCAAGATGGGCTGCCTTTGAAAGCATCTGGCAGACGGTAGGTGTTTAGTCCCGGCATTTGATGGTGCATTATTTTCCTTAGAATGGAGGGAGGCACTATGGGCCAGGTTCTACACGGGAGCGCCACAACGACAGAGGCAATCCGTCGAGCAATACAAAATAGTGAAGAGAGCCTGAGAGCGCTTTCAAAGCGGTATGGGGTCAATCAGAAGACAATAGCCAAATGGAAGAGACGGACATCATTGGCCGATCTTCCGACAGGCCCGAAGGACCCGCATTCGACAATCCTCTCCCTTGAAGAAGAAGCCGTCATCGTCGCCTTTCGCAGGCATACATTGCTGCCTCTTGATGACTGCCTCTATGCCCTTCAACCGACGATCCCGCATCTGACACGTTCGTCCCTGCACAGGTGTCTGCAGCGCCACGGCATTTCACGCCTGCCGGAAGTGAAAGGCGACAAAGAACCGAAGAAAAAGTTCAAAAGCTACCCGATCGGCTACTTCCACGTCGATATTGCCGAGGTGCAGACGGCTGAGGGCAAGCTCTATCTCTTCGTGGCGATTGATCGCACGTCCAAGTTCGCCTTCGCTGAGCTCTATGCCAAAGCTGGCAAGATGAATGCCGCCCAGTTCCTGCGCAACCTGATCGCGGCGGTGCCCTACACCATCCATACTATCCTGACCGATAATGGCATCCAGTTCACCAACCGGGCCTGTGACCAAAATGCCTTCCAGCACATCTTCGACCGAGTCTGTGAGGAATACGAGATCGAGCATCGCCTGACAAAGGTTAAGCACCCATGGACCAATGGGCAGGTCGAGCGGATGAACCGGACGATCAAGGAAGCGACTGTCAAGCGCTTCCACTACGACGATCACGCACAACTGAAAAAGCATCTCGCCGACTTCATCGACGCCTACAATTTTGGGCGCAGGCTCAAGACACTAAAGGGCCTCACCCCCTACGAGTTCATCTGCAAAAGGTGGACTTCCGAGCCAGATCGATTCATCATCGATCCTATCCATCAAATGCCGGGACTAAACAGGTAGGTAGTTCTTATAGGTGGCTTTCGAACCTAAAGCGGCGTCGTAAACTTAACGGATGAAAGGCCAGCGAAAGACGCCATCCGCAGATATCTCTCATGCTCGGCAATTTTCGCCCACAGGCTCATCGGCGCCGTGCGCAGTTCGCGATGGTGGCCGGAGGAGATGTCGTGGCGCGGGATTTGAAATAGGTTGGGATCGGATCATGGATGGAGACGAAGCGTTGTAGATGTCGCTGTGACTTGAAGCGCTTCATGATCCGCTCTCGCCGCCGGACTGGTTGGTGAGAATTCTCCGCCCGATTATTCAACCCTTTGTGGGAGCGATCCTCTACACTTGGCATGATCTCTCGCTTTGCTGCGCCGTAGGACTGAAGCTTGTCGGTGATCATCGCACGCGGCGACGGTCCCTGACCCTTCAAGAGCTTGCGCATCAGGCGCTTGGCGGCCTTTGCATTTCGGCGGCTTTGTACGAGAACCTCCAAGACGAAACCGTCCTGATCAACTGCGCGCCACAGCCAATGCTTCTTGCCGCGGATTGAAACAACGGCTTCATCGAGATGCCACTTGTCCCCAAGCCGACCGGATGATCGACGACGGATCTCGTTGGCAAAGGTGCGGCCGAATTTCTCCGCCCACAGCCGGACGGTCTGGTGCGCGACAATGATCCCACGGGCAGCCAGCAAGTCCTCGACCATTCGCAGGCTCAGAGGGAAACGGAAATAGAGCCACACGGCGTGGGCAATAACTTCAGCGGGAAAGCGATGTCGACGATAGAGTGGATCACGGTCTGTCATCAACCTTCATCGCACATCGAATTCCACATTCCGTTAAGTTGACGATGCCGACAAAGTGCTTGCCAAGTGATGCATCGCGTCGAACACACCACACAATTGTAGATCTGTGCCGCCCGTGCGGGGAGCCACTCTCTCACATTGGCTTTGGTGACGTTCCACAACGCTCGGCATAGGCAGCCTGCCTTGCAAGGGCGGTTTCATCATATTCAATAGCGTCAACGCAGCAGCTTTTTTGGGCGGCCCATTTGGCGTGGCGTCCGGCGCCACTGCCAAGGTCGGCAACAGCCAGATCCGGCGCGTGCTTCATTGCCAGTTCAATCATCTCCACGAACAGAGGTGATGGCGGCCGATCGTCACCATCAGCCCAGATATGTTGATAAACCTGTTGATCCCTAGAACTTTGACCAAACTGCAACGCACTAAATCGTTCATCGGAAGAGCCTTTCCTCATGTCAAAATTGGCCGGTTGGGCTGTAACGCCGGAGGGCCTGTCCCTTTACTTGGGTATCGTGCGTTTGCCCGGCGCCTGAAGGCCCGCCTGCGGTGTTTGGGCAGAGCCCGGTTCGCGTAGCATGTCGTTTGCCCTTTCTCTCAATTCAGATTTTTTGATCTTTCCAGTCGAAGTCTTCGGCAGTTCGCCAAACACCACCCGACGGGGTACCTTGTAACGAGCGAGCTTTGACCGACAAAAGGAAAGGAGCTCGTCTTCGGAAATCGCGTCACCACGTTTAACCCGCACGAAGGCACAGGGTGTTTCCCCCCATTTCTCATGCCGCTGGCCAACGACGGCCACTTCCAGGACCGATGGATGCTGATAGCGCGCGCGTTCGATTTCGATGCTCGAAATATTTTCACCGCCGGAAATGATGGTGTCTTTGGATCGGTCTTTGATCTCAATGACCTCGTCGGCATCCCAGACAGCCAAGTCTCCCGTGTGAAACCACCCTCCCCTGAATGCTTCTGTCGTCGCCGCATCGTCTTTCAAGTAACCGGTCATGAGGGCATTCCCGCGTAGCAGGAACTCGCCAAGCTGCTTACGGTCCTTCGCGACCAACTCGAGCGTTTGCGGGTCGGCAACGATAACGTCTTGCTGCAACAGACGACGAACGCCCTGACGAGCCATGAAGCCTGCCCTTTCATCAGGGGACAGATCGCCCCAGGTGGAACCGGGCTCACACGAGACAATCGGACCGTATGTCTCGGTCAACCCGTAAAATTGCGTCACTTCGAATCCAAGCCGCTCATTTCCCTCAGGATCGGGACAGGGGGCGGCGAACCGGCGGTTGCGAATGCGACAGGACGTTCAAGCCGCTCCATCTGTGCCTCGACAATCATGCCCATCACGACCGGCGCGCCGCAGAGGTGTGTTATTGGGTGCGATTTCAGCTCAGCGAGAATGGACTGCGCGCTTACAGAGCGAAGGCAGACATGGGTTCCGCCAACCGCCGTTATGCTCCAGGGGAAGCACCAGCCGTTGCAATGAAACATCGGCAAGGTCCAAAGGAAAACTGCAGCCTTGGGGATTGACCATGTCAGAATATTGTCGATCGCGTTCAGATAGGCTCCCCGGTGATGATAGAGAACACCTTTCGGCCTGCCGGTGGTGCCGGACGTATAGTTCAACGCTATCGGGTCTTGCTCATCTGATATGAGCGGCAGGACCGGGACTGCTGACGCCGCAACAAATAGTTGCTCGTACTCGACCTCGCCTTGCGGGCAACGGCCGGGCGATTGGTCGTCGCTGATCCAAATGACGAAAGGGCGATCGGACGCCGGCAACAGCCGCAGCGCCTCGCTAGCAACCTCCAAGTAGTCCTGATCGACAAGGAATATCCGGCTCTCGCTATGGCTCAGGATGTAAGCCATTGAAGCAGGATCAAGTCGTGTGTTCACGGCATTCAAAATGGCGGCAATCATCGGGACTGCAAAATGTGCTTCGATCATGGCGGGCGTGTTCGGGGATAAAATGGAGACAACGTCTCCCCTGCGCACTTGCAGCTCGATCAGGGCTGCTGCCAATCGGCAACAGCGGCGATGGAGTTCGCTCCATGATCGGCGAAGGCTACCGTAAACGATAGCCGTCCGCTCAGAATAGAGGTTCGCCGAACGCGTGAGAAAGCCAATCGGCGACAGGACAGAGTAGTTCGGTCGCGTTTCCGACATGAGAATGCCATCCCCCTGACTGTAATAGCCCGCATAATGAAAGAATGTTCTGCGCCGCTCTCGTGGTCGAGCTCAAGCATGCCCCCGGTCGGCGTTGGTTTTCATACAGTAAGTTTTTTTGCATTTAGGGAAATATATTTAATTTTATCTCGCACAGCTAAATATAAAATATAACCGCTCTTGATGTACTTGTGTTTTCAAACTGTTGATGTTCTTATTAGTTCGCTATCTACGTTCCCGAGAGCAAAAGTATTGAAAACGTGACCAAGGTCCGGTCAGAGGCGCAGGGCGCCGCCGGGCTTACAAGATGAGGAACAGGAATGCGCTTCTCTTATTTGCTTCAAAAAATGCTCACCAAGCAGGGTATTCAATATGGTTCTGTCGCAAAACTTTTCACCGGGTTTGCAACCAGTATGGTAGGCGTAGATCCGGGTTGGAGATGAGCAGGCAGATTGAGTTTCCCGATCATGGTCGATTTCAAAGGCAGTCATTACCCGAAAGACGTGATTTTATACGCGGTATTTTTCTACGTGAGATATGCGGTCTCCTATCGTGATCTGGAAGAGATTATGGCCGAGCGCGGCGTTACACCCGAACGCCGGTCCCAGGCCCAATCATGCTGCTTCCACTGCCGGATAATCTGCGTCAGGGTGCCGGGCGCCACCGAACTCTCGAAGCGAAGTGTGCGGCCGCAGCTCAATCGTAGCTCGATCATCCCGCAGCAGCTCTCCCTGAGTTCAGGGACATCGGTCTGCACGGCATTCATATCGACTGGAATGAACAATGCATTCGCAGATGCCGACAAAAGCCCCTTCTTCTTGAGCTCGCTACGCCAGGCGTATATCTGCTGCCGCGTTAAATCGTGACGATGAGCAACCTCTGTGATCGTGGCTCCAGCAACCCCAACCGACATGACAATCGCAAGCTTGTCTTCTTCGCGCCACCGCCGTCGACGTTCCTGCCCAAGAATTTCAACGCGCATCGCAATCCTCGCCTAAGACACGTCGCTAACGACGTCGTTAAACACGTCTCTTAGGCCATCAGGGCGCTAGGCGGCAGGCGGTGCCAATCGGGCGGTTACCCTCGTCGGCGATGTCCTTGCCGACAACGGTACGCCCCCGAAATGAAGGCTGCAAAATGAAAAAAGCCCGGTCGAACCGGGCTTTTTTCATTGTGATACAAATTGAGCCATATCAATCAGGCAGCGTTCGAAATCCAGTTCGAAAGGGCCGTCTTCGGCTTTACGCCAACCGAGATATCGGCAACTTCGCCGCCCTTGAAGATCGCAAGCGTCGGAATGGAGAGCACGCCGAACTGTGCAGCGAGTTCCGGGTTCTCATCGATATTCAGCTTGGCCACCTTGACCTTGCCTTCCATCTCGACGGCGATTTCCTCGAGGCTCGGAGCAATGGTGCGGTGCCGAATTTTCAATGTCCGGTATTCACTTTGTCTTGACCGCTGCAAGCGCTAAACCGAGCGCCTTTTCGCTGAGCGTGAAGAGCGAGGCGTTCTCGGTGTAGACAAGCATGCAATCAATACGCTTACCCGGATAGAGCGGCGCCAGGATCTCGCGATAGATCGCCAGCTGCGCCCGGTGCGCGAAGGGGATAGCCTCCTCCGATGCCGGCGGCACCCGATTGGTCTTGTAGTCAAGAATGACGACGCGATCGGCAAGGATGGCAAGCCGGTCGATACGGCCGGAGACGGCATAGCGCCTGTCTTCGAGCGTCAATGTTCCCATGATCGAGACCTCGGGCTGGGCCTGCGCACCGAGGACAGCCTGCAGACCCTTTTCGCCAATAGTTTCAGAACCGAATCGACAAGCTTGCGCCGCTCGGCTTCCGGCCACAACCGAGCCGCCCGTTCGGCATAGCGGCTCGCCGCATCAGGCCGTTCGCCGAGTGGAATTTCGGGAAGCGCCTGCAGCATGCGATGGATCAACCTGCCCTTCTCCAGTGAACGATCGCCGCGCTCCTTCTCGCCAAACAGCGGCGAAACGACCAGCAAACCGCCCTCGTCTTCATCGATGATCGTGCCCACGCCGGACCGCGGAGCGGATCGCTGAGGAAATTGTCTCGCTGCGCCTTCACTAAGAGAAAATTCAATGAGGCACGGCCTTCCGATGGAGCCGGTAAGTTTGTTGGCGCGGCAGCTTATTAACTGTTGACGAGTCTGGATAACGATCATATAGCGTCATGACGGTTTACAAGCAAAATGCATATATAAACACGTCAGGAGATAATTATGCCACATTTTGAGAATCCGCGCATGGTCAAGGGGTCCGACCTCCTTGCTCGGCGATTGAGAACGAGGGGGTCGAGGACATCTTCGGCGTCTCCGGCGAGTAAACCCTCGACGTCGTCGCTCCTGCTCCATCTGCATCAAGTGGGCGTCGTCCTGTCACGACGGGGACATCGGCGCTCTCCCAAAAGAAGGATACTGTCGGCCCGCACCCGCAGAAGCCATTTCAGAAGACGAGATCACCGGCGTTTATTGTCCAACAGATGGAACGCGCGCCGCGTTTTGAACTCGAAGCAACTCGACTTGATCCTTAACACGCTCATTCCTGGCGCACGAAGCGGGGGAAAACACTGTGGAGAAGAAGAACATGACCTCTAGTTTGAATAGCGGCTCTCCAGCCCCGTTGATCGACGTGCAGCACTGGCTGCGCGGCGATCCGCTTTCCAACTTCCAGCCCGGCAAGATATACATCCTTGAGTTCTTTTCGACTACCTGCGGACCTTGCGGGCCGGCGCTGTCCGACGCGGCGCAGTTGCAGGAGGAATACAGCGACATGGGAGTTGAGGTCATCGGGGTCGCAGCAAATGAGGAAGCTGCAACGGCTGACGAGGCCCGAGCTCAGGTGGACGCATGGGTAACCAAATGGCTCCCGAATACGAACATACGGATCGCGTTCGACCACTCAGGCGAAATGGCTAAGCATTGGCTGGAAGCTAGCCTGACTTTCCATGTTCCACAGGCGTTCATTGTCGACCGAGACGGTAGCATCGCCTTTATCGAAGATTCGAACTCACTCGAGGACGTTCTGCCAAAAGTGATTGACGGCAGTTGGCGCGCCAGGCCGAAATAGCGCGAGAACTTCGCACTGCATGCAAATACGAACTTTGCGTCGCTGGCGAAAGATTGCCGATGAACGCCGGTTCGGGATCATGAGAATCTTGGAGTGATGAGATGAATAAGACAATCCGCGACCTCGTAGCCAAATTCGGCAAGCTTCCTGTGTCGATCGACCAGGTCGCCGACGACGCCGATCTTTATGCGGCAGGTTTGACATCCTTTGCTTCTGTGCAGTTGATGCTTGGCATTGAAGAGGCCTTCGACATCGATTTTCCCGACAATCTCCTCAACCGCAAATCCTTCGCGAGCATCTCGGCCATCGCCAGGACCGTCGATCTCATCCGGGACAGCGGGGAGGTCGCGTGATGAATTTCCCCGTCAAGATCATGCAGGACGGTCTTGTCGCAAGGGTGGCCCGCGTCGCCGAAATCGCTGCGAAGCACGCGGATGCCGTCGATGCTGAAGCCCGTTTCCCCCGGGAAGCCGTGGATGCGATGAAGGCCGAAAGGCTGCTCGGCATCCAGGTGCCGCGCCATCTCGGCGGCGAATCCGCCTCGATCACCGAGATCGCCGAATTGTGCTCGCTGCTCGGCCAGGTTTGCGCCGCAAGCGCCATGGTCTTCGCCATGCATCACATCAAGCTGTCGAGCCTCGTTGAACACGGCGCCGACAGCGAATGGCATCGCGGTTTCATGCGCCGCATCGCCGCCGAGCAGCTGTTGATCGCATCCGCCACCACCGAAGGCGGTATCGGCGGAAACCTGCGCAACAGCATCTGTGCGGTCGAGGTCGATGGCGACATGTGCCGTCTCGAAAAGGATGCGACCGTCATTTCCTATGGCTCGCATGCCGACGCCATTCTCATCACCTCGCGTGCCCACGCGCAGGCGGCTTCCTCCGATCAGGTGCTGACGGCCTTCCTCAAGGACCAGTACACGCTTGAGAAAACGCATGTCTGGAATACGCTCGGCATGCGCGGAACCTGCTCCGACGGCTTCCTGTTCAAGGGTGAAGCGCCGGCGCATCAGATCCTGCCGAAGCCTTTTGCGGAGATCGCGGCGCAATCCATGCTTGCCTCCTCGCACCTCTTGTGGAGCGGCGTCTGGTACGGCATCGCCGTTGATGCCGTTGTGCGCGCCCAGGCTTTCGTGCGCGCCGCCGCCCGCAAGGCGCCGGATGCCCAGCCGCCGGGTGCGCTGCGCCTTGCCGAGGTTTCGAACCTGCTGCAGATGGTGAAATCCAACGTGGTTGCCGGCCTCAAGGCCTATGAGGATGCCAAGGCCGATGCTGACAGGCTATCTTCGATGGGATTTGCGGTGGCGATGAACAACGTCAAAATCGCCTCGTCCGAGACGATCCTGGAGATCGTCAACCATGCGATGCTGATCTGCGGCATCATGGGCTACAAGAACGGTACGCCCTTCAGCCTCGGACGCCATCTGCGCGACGCGCATTCCGCACAGCTCATGATCTCGAATGACCGCATCCTCGGCAACACGTCGAGCATGCTTCTTGTCCATAAGCAGGACACTAGCCTACTGGGGTGACAGTCATGGATATGCAGACCTCGTTTCTGGACCGGCTTTTCGAATCCGGTCTGCTGATCGATACCGGCATCGACGGGCTCTACGGCCGTAGCGGCCAGTTCGAAGACGTGATCGCTGCCTTCGAGCGCCTGATCGACACGTTCGGCGGCGCCGATGGTGCCGAAGCCATGCGCTTTCCGCCCGGCATGAACCGCGCCTTCTTCGAAAAGAGCGGCTATATGAAGAGCTTTCCGCAGCTCGCCGGCACGGTGCACAGCTTCTGCGGCAGCGAGCTCGATCATGTCAGCCTGCTGCAATGCATGGAAGTCGGCGAAGACTGGACCAAGGGGCAGGAGGCGACCGACATCGTGCTGACGCCGGCTGCCTGCTATCCGCTCTATCCGACGATCGCCAAACGCGGCAACCTGCCGAAGACGGGCGGCCTCTTCGACCTGCAATCCTATTGCTTCCGCCATGAGCCGTCGAAAGACCCGGCCCGCCAGCAGCTGTTCCGCATGCGTGAATATGTCTGCATGGGCACCGAGCTGCACGTCACCGATTTCCGCCAGCGCTGGATGGATCGCGGCGTCGAGATGATGAAGGCTGTCGGTCTCGACGTGACGATCGACGTCGCCAATGATCCGTTCTTCGGCCGCGCCGGCAAGATGCTCGCCAATAATCAGCGCGACCAGAACCTGAAGTTCGAGCTTCTGATCCCGATTACCTCGGCTGCCAATCCGACCGCCTGCATGAGCTTCAACTACCATCAGGATGCCTTCGGCACGAAATGGGGTCTCAATCTCGAAGACGGCAGTGTCGCGCACACCGCCTGCGTCGGCTTCGGACTGGAGCGCATCGCCCTTGCCCTCTTCCATCATCATGGGCTCGATGTGAAGCAATGGCCGGCCAGCGTACGGAAAGCGTTGTGGGGCTGAGCAAATCGATGACATCGCTATTTTCGGGGGTATTTTCGGGAATCGACCCGGAAACCTACCGGGCGCATGCGCTGCATTCCGGCGAGCGCGCCTGGCCGGAAACCAATTGCTATGTCGATCTCTGGATCGAGGTTCTGGCGACATCAGGCGTTGCGCCAGAGGCGATGCTGGGTTTTACCCTGACGCAGGATTTCGAGGGCGACCAGTTCACTTTCTTCAAAGTGCCGCTAGAGGATCTCGAGGCGCTCTACGGCATTCGTGCGACCGAGCTTGCCATCTACGACCGCGTCGAACGCCATGTCGAGGTTCAGATCGCGCGAGCCCGCCTTTGCCTGATCGAAATGGATTCCTTCTACATGCCGGATACGCGCGGCACCGCCTACCGGCAGGAGCACGGCAAGACGACGGTTGCGATCAACCGGCTGGACGTTGCGGCCAAGCGCGTCGATTATTTCCACAATGCCGGCTATTTTCGTCTCGAAGGCGAGGATTTCGACGGGCTGTTCCAGCTGCATCTGACGGAAAACGACCCGCCGTTCCTGCCGTATACGGAATTTGCACGATTCCCGGAAAAACCGGCAGACGAAGCGCATCTGCGCGCGACCGCGCGGCGGCTTGCCGGTTTTCATTTTGCCCGGTGTCCCCGCGAAAACCCGATCCACGCCTTTGCAAGCGTCTTTCCGCAACAGGTCGAAGCGGTGGCGGAACGGCCGTTCGGCTTCTTCCACAAATACGCCTTCAACACGCTTCGCCAGGTGGGCGCCAATTTCGAGCTGGCGGCCGATTACCTCACCTGGCTTTCCCCTGGTGAATTCGCGGCTGCCGCCGAGCATGCCGGGCGCATTTCGGAGGTGGCGAAATCGGTGCAGTTCCAGCTTGCCCGCGCCGTCACCCGCAAGAAGTTCGAGCCGTTGCAGGCAGCACTTGATCCGGCCGCCGATGCATGGGATTCCATGATGGCGTCGCTTGCGGGGCGAATCTGAGGCCGGAGATCTGACCATGCGGGGGCGTTTGGCGAGCATCGGTGCCGCGGAAAGTCTACTTTCCGAAGGCTGGAACCTGATCCTGACGGAGTCGGGCGCCTGCGCCGTGCCGCACGACATCCCGTTGTCGGCACAGTTCATTCCAGCACCCGTTCCAGGCACCGTCGCCGCCGCGCTCGAAAAAGCCGGGCTCTTCGACCGGGAAAATCCCGAGCCGCTGAACACGCGGGATGCCTGGTATCTCTGCCGGCTTTTCGATGCCGAGCCCGGCGACGCGATCCTGCGTTTCGCAGGGCTGGCGACACTCTGCCACGTCTTCCTGAACGGCCAGGAAATCCTGTTTTCCGAGAGCATGTTCACGGCGCACGAGATTCCGGTGACGCTTTCGGGCGGCGATGAGCTGGCACTGTGCTTCCGGGCGCTCGGCCCCCGCCTGTCGGAGCCGGGCCCGCGCGCGCGCTGGCGGCCGCAAATGATCACGCCGCCAGGCTTGAAGAATTTCCGCACGACGCTACTCGGCCATATGCCGGGCTGGTGCCCCGATATCCATGCCGTCGGGCCATGGCGGCCGATTTCGATGGTGCAGCGTCATCCCGTCTCGATCGACAATGTCTCCATCCGCGCCGTATTGGAGGAGAGTGGCGTCGGCCGTCTCAGCGTGTCCCTGCATAGCAATGCGGAGGATCCGGCAATGCTGCTGCGCTGCGGCGGGATGGAGCAGCCCTTCGAAAAGGTCGGCGACAGTCATTACTCGGCTATCCTCAAGCTTTCCGACATCGAGGCCTGGTGGCCGCATACGCATGGCGCTCCGCGTCTCTACGCGCTGACGCTGGTTTCCGACGGCGTGGAATATCCGCTCGGCAGGATCGGCTTCCGACGTATCGACGTCGACCGCGGTGCCGATGGCGATGACTTCGCGCTCCTCATCAACGGCGAACGCATCTTCTGCCGCGGCGCCGTGTGGACGACGGCCGATATCGCGCGATTGCCGGGCGGGCGAGCGGATTATGAGCCGTTCCTGCGGCTTGCCGTTGCAGCCGGAATGAACATGATCCGCATCGGCGGCACCATGGCCTACGAAACGCCTGATTTCTTCGCGCTCTGCGACGAACTCGGTCTGCTCGTCTGGCAGGACTTCATGTTCGCCAACTTCGATTATCCGCGCAACGACAAGGCTTTTCTCGGCCACGTGCATGCGGAGGTCGAAGAATTCCTGCACGGCGTGCAGGCGTCGCCTTCGCTGGCCGTGCTTTGCGGCGGCAGCGAAATCCATCAGCAGGCGGCAATGCTCGGCCTGCCGGCGGAATTCTGGAGCGGGCCGGTCACCGATGAAATCATCCCGGCGGTCGTCGCGCGCATGCGCCCGGACGTGCCCTATGTCCCGAACTCGCCCTATGGCGGAGCGATGCCCTTTTCGCCGAATGCCGGTATCGCCCATTATTACGGCGTCGGCGCCTATATGCTGCCGATTGCCGATGCGCGCCGCGCCGATGTGCGTTTTGCCTCCGAAAGTCTCGCCTTCGCGCATGTGCCGCAGCAAAGGACGCTGCAACGTCATCTCGACGTGCCCGCCGTCCACAGCCCGCTATGGAAGGCCCGCGTGCCCCGCGACCGCAGTGCATCGTGGGATTTCGAGGATGTTCGCGACTTCTACCTGCAGCTTCTCTACGGTTTCGATCCGGCTGAGCTGCGCCGCGAAGATCCGGAACGCTATCTCGATTTCTCCCGCGCCGTTACCGGCGAGGTGATCGAGGAAACTTTTGCTGAATGGCGGCGCAAGGGCTCCGCCTGCAATGGCGCGCTCGTCTGGACGCTGCAGGACCTGCTGCCCGGTCCCGGCTGGGGAGTGATCGATTCCACCGGAGAGCCGAAGCCGGTCTGGTATGCGATGCGCCGTGCATTCCGGCCGGTGCAAGTGGTCTTCACCGACGAGGGAACGAACGGTCTCGACGTGCATGTCATCAACGAGACGGATGCAGCACTCGATGTCGAGCTCGAGGTCGTCTGCCTGCGCGGCGGAAAACAGCAGGTCGTCAGCGGCAGCAGGGCCTTCAAGCTTGCGGCAAGAGATACGGAGCGCCTTGCCTGCACCGCGCTGTTCGGTGCCTTCTTCGATGCGACCTATGCCTTCCGTTTCGGGCCGCCGGCGCATGATGCCAGTGTGGCGCGCCTGCGCTCGCTGGCGGACGGCGCCATTCTCGCCGAGAGCTTCCACTTCCCCTGCGGAAGGGGGAAGGCGCTGCATGACGCAGGGATCGAAGCATCATTTACCAGAGACGACGGCGACTGGTTCGTTGACCTCAGGACCGACCGGCTGGCGCAATCGGTGCATATCGATGTCGAAGGCTATCGAGCCGACGACGATTGGTTCCACCTTGCCCCCGGTGCGATGCGGCGTGTGATGCTCCACGCGCTGTCCGGCGCGGAAAGCGATATTCCGCCTGCGGGCGAGATCAGAAGTCTAGGCAGTTCGCATCGCGTCGCAATCGAGGGCTGACGCCCCTGCGAAGGATGATGCCGATCCATTGGGAAAGACCGTGATTTGAGAACGATATACCGCTTTCTGCGCGCCCATGTTCTGCAGCGGCTGATCCCGCGGTCGCGTCTTGCCTTCAATCCGCGTAGGCCGGTGGAGATCGGGCCGGTTCCTTTGGGACCGGCTCTTTGCCATGTCAGGGGAAGGGAAGGAAAAGAAGGACAAGGACCCTGCCCGCCACGCCGACCCCGTCCCGGTCGGTGGTCCTGCAGGAGCCGGCGGTCAGCCGCAACGGCTTTGCCGTCCTCACTCCATTCTGGCCGTTCCGGTGTGGCGAGCCGCCTGATCGCTCCTGCCTTCGGACCTCCGCGACGGGGTCGCGATGGCGCGGCCCCCAAAACGGAGGATAGTGACATGAGCAGGAAATCCGAAGGCGAACGCGCCGACCTCTATGCGCGGATCACGGATAGGATCGTTGCAGATCTCGGGAAGGGCGTAAAACCCTGGATGAAGCCATGGCCGCCGGATTACCCGGCCCCCACGCCACAACGGTCAGCCCTATTCGGGCATGAACATTCTCTTGTTATGGTCGGAGGGAATGGCGCGCGCTTCACGTCACCCATGTGGATGACGTTCAAGCAGGCGGTGCGACGTGAAAGTCGCATGAAAGGAGTGACCCATGGGTCCATGAGTAGTGTTCAACTCTGTCGCCGCTTTCCCCATGCGGTGCTGGTTACGGCGCGGTGTGAAGCGGGAATGAAAGCCCAAGATGGAAATGCAGCCAACGCATTTTATCGGGCGAGGCGAAGGTCGGAAGGGCGAACGCGAGTGAATTCTCATTGAAACGCGTCGTGAGGAAGTAAGGCCGTAACCGTTGGTTGATACGGCCGAGCTGGGCAAATGCGAACCGGGGTGCGCTTGGCCCCACCGCGCCCCGGCGTACAGAGAGCGCCCGACCCGACCGCAGCTCCTTCATGTGGAACACGGAAACCCCGATGGGAACTGGTGATTTCGTCAGTAGGCGGACCGCAAGGGGGAAATCCATAACCCGCCGGATAGGGCGATGCCCGAGCCGAAAGGCTGCTGACGTGGGTCTGGTGAACCGCCCAAAGACGTTGTGATGATTGTTAACCGAGGGAAAAGTTAGGTGCGGAAATCCTCTGCAAACGGAACCAAGGGACAGACCGATTGGAATGCCATCAACTGGCGGCAGGTCAATCGACGCGTTCGCAATCTGAGACAGCGTACCTTCCGGGCGTCCCGTGAGACCTCGCCAAGGTCCGTTCTCTACAGAAACTGATGCTCAGGAGTTACTCGAACACGCTGAAAGGCAGCCTTGAAAAGACGGCCGCCAAGACCAGGAAGGCGGCTTAACGGCCTGCCATCCGAGATTCAGCGCGCCGGAAGCTGTCCGATTTCCTCGCGCTCCGGTGCGGCGATCACTCTGTCAGGGTGCCTCCTGGTCTTGCGCCGAAGGCTGGTTGCAACACGTGCCGAAAACATTCTTTGCGCGCTCGGTGGCTGCGGCTCTTTCTGCACTGCTCAATTCGTTGTATGGCTCCGTTTCGAAAGAGAATTTGCCGGAATCGAATGCCTCCCCTTTGGATTGTTGGGCGACCATGGACCACATGGCCGATGTAGTCATGTCTTTTTGCCCGTAGGCGCTGACGCCGGTCAACAAGGCGGCAAGCTGGGCGCCTCTCAGATTTGCCTGTTCGGTCAGATGCACCGCTTCGTTCAGCCAATCCTTGTAAACGGCGGGATCAACGTCGAAGGCCTTGTTGGCCAGCTTGGCTTCGGCCCGGGCGGCATCTGCGGCGCGGAAATCCTCCAACAAGACAATGCCCTTGGCATTGACATCCCCCGCGGCCGCGGCTTCGCGCAGCAAATCGCCGGAATTCCGGATGTCTTCCGCGGTGACACCGCTGCACTGCACCTCCATCGTGCGAATCTTGAAAGCGGTGGCGGCGACAAGATCTTCGAAGTTCCTGTCGCCGCTTTTTTCCAGTTTTGCGGCGTCGGCCAGATCCTGGTCGTGATTGCTCCTAGATTCGAAATAGCTGGCGCATCCCCGCGCCAGCATCGCTGCGCCGTAGGCGGGATGCCCCCCGTAATCCTTGGCCTGCAATGCATATTGCGCCGGGTTCAACAGATCGAATCGAACGGGAGCTTGAGGGTCGCCAGGCAACACCTCGGCCGTTGGTGCAATTTCATCCGACTGGAAAATACAGTAAATGCAATAGACCGCCAAAGCTGTAAGCGATACGAGAAGGACGCGCAGCAATTTCTTTTTGCCTGTTGACATTGAGTAGTAGATCCTCATCTTCCATGGAGTTTGACGCCAGCCCACTGCTTTCAACGGGCCGGCCGAAGATTCGAACGGGCAAATTCAATTCAAGATTTCACGTCGTAACCCAGTTCCTTGACGTTGGCGGACATCGTCTTGCCGTCATTGTTGAAGGCAAGTAGCGCCTGCTCAGCCTCGGCTTGCGCAATGACTGCGACGATCGAGGTCGGCGCAGAGTGTGGACTGCGTGGCGGCCTTGCAGCCGTTTCTGCGGTATTGCCTCATCAGATTCGCCGCCTTGTTCAAGGCGAGCGCGGTATCGCGGTAATTCTTCTCGATGCCCCAGAAATGCGTTATTTACTTTTGTCTTGTCGTCGACGATTTCTTTGTAGTTCGGCACATTGTTTCTTTGCGCGTTGTCGATGGCTCTTTGCGCAGCAGGAATTTCGGAATCGATCTTGCTAAGAATTGCCTGCGTCGCCCATCCGCAGGCGCTGGCGGCGGCGATCACGGTCCCGGCCTTCTGTTGTTGTATGGATGGTTCTGGCTGATCGAGATCCTGCAGGTCAAATACCTCAACAACACGATTGAGCAGGACCACCGGTTTATCAAGAAGCTGACCCGCCCCATGAAGGGCTTCAAATCCTTTCAGTCTGCGTCAGCAACACTGGATGGTATCGAGGTGGCTCACATGATCCGCAAGCGCCAATTTTCAACCAGTGGCCAATCGGCATTTCAGCAATTCGCCGCACTCGCTGCATAACTGTGTCCAGCGATGGCCGCTTCTGCGGCCTTTTAAAAAGTTTGCGACAAAACCAGAGAAACTAACGTGACAACACCTAGTACCACGCCACAGAGATTATGACTCTTTGACGGGGTAAGCTTTACGGAGCTTTTTGCGGGCATTTTCGGTTGTGAACATCCATTGGATCTTTGCGCCGTGGGCGTTGCGTTGCTGCTCCCAGGCTGCGACTTCGGCGATTATGGTGTCTTTGTTGTCGATACGACGGTCGAGGCATTGGCTACGCAGGACACCGATCTCGATCTCGACCATGTTGAGCCAACTGGCGTGCTTGGGCGTGTGGTGGAACTCCAGTCGCTTCAGCACCCTTCGAGCTTGCGGGGCGGGAAATGCGTCGTAAAGCGCCCCGGCGGAATGAGTGGAGAGGTTGTCCATCACCACGCGGATGATCGGCGCGTCGGGATAATCGACGTCGACCAGTTCGCGCATGCACTCGGCGAAGTCTTGGTTGGTTCGCCGATCGGTGACCTTCACCCTGCGCCAGGGCCGGTGGGCGTCCATGAAGACAAACAGATTGACCGTGCCGTTTCGGCGATACTCGCAATCGTAGCGTTCAAGCTGGCCAGGCTTGGCCGCAATGGGCTCGCGCACTTCGCCGATGAGTTGGGTCGGGCTCTCGTCGAAGCAGACCACGGGCCTTTGTGGATCAGGCGTTTCTGCGTAGAGGTCGAGAACATCCTCCATGCGCGCGACGTATTCCCCATCGATCTTTGGGATGCACCACATGTCTTTGCGCCAAGGCTTGAGATGGTTCTCAGCCAGCCGGCGACGCACGGTCTCCGAGGACAACTGGTCATGATCGGTGAGCCGGACCATCTCATCTGCCAGAAGCTCCAGGGTCCAGCGGGCTCGCCCGGGCGGCGGCTTTGAGCAGGCGGTCGCTACCAACAGCGCCTCCTCCTTGCTCGATAGCTTGCGCTCAACACCCGGGCGCGGTTCTTCGCTGAGCGCCCCTTCCAGATTGGCTTCCACAAACCGGCGTTTGGTCCGGTAAATCGTCGATCCGCTGACGTTCAAGGTTGCCGCGATCACCTCGTCGCTGAAGCCTTCGTTCGCTGCGACCAGGATCTGGGCGCGCTTGATCTTGCGCGACCTGTGGCACCCCCCGCTCAACAAAGCGGCCAGTTGGTCACGTTCCGATTGGCTAAGCTCTATGTGAAACTTTATATTCATCGACACCTCCTTCAGCGTGGAGACGCAGATGAATCCCAAAATGAGTCCCTCACTTGACCCGCAAGCCGCAACGGCAAGACGGGGCCTTACGCAGATCCAAGGCCAGTACCTGGCCTTCATCTACGCCTACAGCCGCATCTTCAAACAGCCTCCGGCCGAAGCCGACATGCGTCGCCACTTCGGCGTTACGGCTCCGTCTGTTCACCAGATGGTGCTGACCCTCGAGAAGGCGGGTTTTATATCTCGCGTGCCAGGCGCCGCACGCAGCATCCAACTTCTCATCCCACCAGAAGCCCTGCCAATTCTACGATAAGACAAACCGTCATAATCTCTGTGGCGTGGTACTAGCCGGGTAGTGTCGCCTTAACATTTTCGGCGGTATTTACCGGCGGAACCCCTCAATCCAAGTGTCGGTTAACGCTCCATCAGCAACTGGAACGTGTCAATGAGGATCGCCAGAAAAACGCCAGACCCAGTGATGATCACGCCATTCAGAAATAGCCGGCTTGCCTTGTCGTAGACGACTTTTTTCAGTGATGACGTTTGCAAAAGTAAAGCGAGGGAGCGCAGCTGAAAGACGATGCCTATAGTTATGACGACCAACGTCGGCAGGTCGGCCAGTCTCCACGGTATTGGATTGCTGGCCCACTGCGTAAGGAAGCCTAGGGAAAATGAAAGCACCACCCCCACGACGGTAATCGTGCCGTTGCGGAAAAGCGTTTCTATGAGGTGTTCGTCGTCATCGTTGAGATTCATTTCCGGCTCTCCATCCCGGTGACTATCCACGCTTTCGTGTGACAATCAACCGTATTTGGATATCTTATCGATGAAGACAGAGCCTAAGATGCCGTCTTCTTTCGAGAACTCGGTGAATTACCGGCGTTGTTGCGTGGATCACCCGGCGACTGATATTGAGCGGTGGTTTTCAGTCTCCTGATCGGGATTTTGACGATGCCGCACAAGTTCAATGGCATCGTAAACTTAACGGATGAAAGGCCAGCGAAAGACGCCATCCGCAGATATCTCTCATGCTCGGGCGATTTTCGCCCACAGGCTCATCGCCGCCGTGCGCAGTTCGCGATGGTGGCCGGAGGAGATGTCGTGGCGCGGGATTTGAAATAGGTTGGCGATCGGATCATGGATGGAGACGAAGCGTTGTAGATGTCGCTGTGACTTGAAGCGCTTCATGATCCGCTCTCGCCGCCGGACTGGTTGGTGAGAATTCTGGTTTTGTCGCAAACTTTTTAAAAGGCCGCAGAAGCGGCCATCGCTGGACACAGTTATGCAGCGAGTGCGGCGAATTGCTGAAATGCCGATTGGCCACTGGTTGAAAATTGGCGCTTGCGGATCATGTGAGCCACCTCGATACCATCCAGTGTTGCTGACGCAGACTGAAAGGATTTGAAGCCCTTCATGGGGCGGGTCAGCTTCTTGATAAACCGGTGGTCCTGCTCAATCACAGTTGATGTTTTGCAATCCTGCCAGGTTCGCGCCGCTCTTGTCGATGACGACCTTTTCGGGCAAGCCATTGGTCTTAATCGTGCGGGCGAAGAAAGCGCTGGCCGCGGCCTCATCGCGGTGCTCAGACAGCATGAAATCAAGGGTTTTGCCGAATTTGTCGACAGCCCGATAGAAATAGGTCCACTTGCCTTTGACCTGGATAGAGGTCTCGTCCATCCGCCAGGAGCTGCTGGTTGCGGATTTGCGCCGCTGGGCCTGGCAGGCAATCAGGGGCGAATATTTCACGACCCATCTGTTCAGCGTCGCGTGGTCAACGGTAACGCCGCGCTCGGCCATAATCTCTTCCAGATCACGATAGGAGACCGCATATCACACGTAGAAAAATACCGCGTATAAAATCACGTCTTTCGGGTAATGACTGCCTTTGAAATCGACCATGATCGGGAAACTCAATCTGCCTGCTCATCTTCAACCCGGATCTACGCCTACCATACTGGTTGCAAACCCGGTGAAAAGTTTTGCGACAGAACCCCGGAAACCCTGTCGCGTTCGCTCCCGTTTTCTCAACGGCAGGTGAGAATTCTCCGCCCGGTTGTTCAAGCCTTTATGCGAGCGGTGTTGACCTGGCGTTTGGCCGCCCCGTAGGAGCGCAATTTGTCGGTGATCATACGCTTTGGCGGCATGCCCTGCTTCTTCAGAAGTCGCGTCAGCAGGCGCTTGGCCGCCTCGGTGTTACGCCGCGTCTGGACGATCTCGTCGAGCACATATCCGTCCTGATCAACCGCTCTCCACAACCAGCATTTCTGACCGTTGATGCGCACCACGACTTCATCGAGGTGCCAGACATCGCCTTTCGTCGGCGCCTTGCGGCGTATGCGGCGCGCATAATCAAGGCCATGCTTTCGGCACCATCGGCGGATGGTCTCGTAGGAAACGACAATCCCGCGATCGAGCGGCATTTCCTCGACATCGCGCAGGCTCAGATTAAAGCGAAAGTAGAGCCAGACAGCACGGGCTACGATTTCGATCGGATAGCGGTGGTTCTTGTAGGTCGGTGCACTCACGGTCATGGGTGCGCTGCTACCTCAATTTCCCTTACCGCTCAATCAATGTGACAGTACCAGCGCGGCAGCTTATTGACTGTTGACTGTCATGAATAACGCTTCTATACGTCGCGACGGACGAAAAACGTCCTGCATATACAAATCCGTCAGGCGGCAATTATGGCACATTTTGAGAATCCGCGCATGGTCAAGGGGTCCGACCGCCTTGTCTCGGCAAACTCCGGCATCACAGGGGCAACGCCCCCTATGTCCAAAATAGCGTCGGGTCGGTAACTGAAAATCCCGCACCGCACCATCACATGTGGTTCAACACCCAATTCCGTTAAAGGAGCAGCCCATGGCTACCGTGAAAGTTGATATCAATAATTTCCAGTCGGAAGTTCTGGAGTCCGCAGAACCCGTCGTCGTCGATTTCTGGGCTGAATGGTGCGGCCCGTGCAAGATGATTGCTCCGAGCCTCGAGGAAATCGCCGTCGAGATGGAAGGCAAGGTCAAGGTGGCCAAGCTGAATATCGATGAGAACCCGGAACTCGCTGCACAGTTCGGCGTGCTCTCCATTCCGACGCTTGCGATCTTCAAGGGCGGCGAAGTTGCCGATATCTCGGTTGGCGTAAAGCCGAAGACGGCCCTTTCGAACTGGATTTCGAACGCTGCCTGATTGATATGGCTCAATTTGTATCACAATGAAAAAAGCCCGGTTCGACCGGGCTTTTTTCATTTTGCAGCCTTCATTTCGGGGGCGTACCGTTGTCGGCAAGGACATCGCCGACGAGGGTAACCGCCCGATTGGCACCGCCTGCCGCCTAGCGCCCTGATGGCCTAAGAGACGTGTTTAACGACGTCGTTAGCGACGTGTCTTAGGCGAGGATTGCGATGCGCGTTGAAATTCTTGGGCAGGAACGTCGACGGCGGTGGCGCGAAGAAGACAAGCTTGCGATTGTCATGTCGGTTGGGGTTGCTGGAGCCACGATCACAGAGGTTGCTCATCGTCACGATTTAACGCGGCAGCAGATATACGCCTGGCGTAGCGAGCTCAAGAAGAAGGGGCTTTTGTCGGCATCTGCGAATGCATTGTTCATTCCAGTCGATATGAATGCCGTGCAGACTGATGTCCCTGAACTCAGGGAGAGCTGCTGCGGGATGATCGAGCTACGATTGAGCTGCGGCCGCACACTTCGCTTCGAGAGTTCGGTGGCGCCCGGCACCCTGACGCAGATTATCCGGCAGTGGAAGCAGCATGATTGGGCCTGGGACCGGCGTTCGGGTGTAACGCCGCGCTCGGCCATAATCTCTTCCAGATCACGATAGGAGACCGCATATCTCACGTAGAAAAATACCGCGTATAAAATCACGTCTTTCGGGTAATGACTGCCTTTGAAATCGACCATGATCGGGAAACTCAATCTGCCTGCTCATCTCCAACCCGGATCTACGCCTACCATACTGGTTGCAAACCCGGTGAAAAGTTTTGCGACAGAACCAGGTAGATTCCACCGGACCCTCGTTCATTTTACATCCCCGGAACGAACATCGGGTTGCCGCTTTTGGTTTGGTTGGCTGGAACCTCCTCCTGAAGCACGTCCCAGTGTTCGATGATCTTTCCTTTTTCAACGCGGAACATATCGACCGCGATCATCGGTTTGGGACCAAAACCTGTGTACCGACCGCGCACCATGACAATGTTGCCGTCGGCGACAACGGCACCCATTTCATATTTGAAGCCCGGCGGAGTGTTGGATACAAATCCCTTGATGACGTCCCTGCCGTTGGGAAACATGGGATTGTGTTGGATATATTTCTGGCTCCAGTATTTGTCGACGACCGCCGGATCGTGATCGATGAAGAGGCCGACAACAGCCCTGATGACCAGTTCCCTGTTTTTTGCAGGACCCGCATGTGCAGCGCCTGCAAGGCTTATGATGGCGACAGCCGCAAATACGCCAGCGCGCATGAAGTTCTTCAAAGACATAGGTTCTCCAATTCAGTTGACTATCGAAATGCAGCTCTCCTCAGCTGTGTCGGATCGCCGGGATGAACCCCCACAAATCCTGAGACCTTAGTTAGAGAATTGGCCATCTCGTTGTAAGAAGGCAGTTTTTAATACGTTGGTTACACGTAAGGAACCATGCGTGTCGGACGTGCTCTAATACGGCATCTTGCTGAATTCGACTCACGGACTTCCCAAAACGCGATGAATCTGAATCTCTGGTGCAAATCGGAGGTGTGGGATGGGTTCAGCGATTTCGTCACGAGAGGATTTCGACGCAGAGCGTTTGCGGCGTCGGGCGCGCCAGACCAAGGATGCGGCGCGGCTGGGCAATGTCACGTTTCAGATCGTGCGGGGGTTGGGTCTTGCGGTTCAATGCGTATGGCCCTGACGGGCCGATCAACGGTAAGGCTCCTAGGCCCAAGTCACGGTTGGACGATACTCAGCGGGCGGCGCGGCGTCTTGCGCACCACCATTTCCACGCGCAATATTTAACTGAGGGAGAGTCACATGACCCGGATTGTAGATCTGTCGGTGCCAATCGCCAACGGCGTAGCTGCCGATCCGCCAGGCAATGAACCCAAAATTCAATATACTGACCACCAGCAAAGCCTTAACGGAATACTGGCCTTTTTTCCCGGCCTGACTGCCGATCAACTGCCCGATGGCCAGGGGTGGGCGGTCGAACGCGTCGATTTGTCCACACATAATGGCACTCATCTCGACGCACCGTGGCACTTTCACCCCACCCAGGATCACGGTAAACCCTCGATGCGGATAGATGAAATCCCGCTGGACTGGTGTTTTCAGCCCGGTGTCAAACTGGACTTCCGCCACCTTCCCGATGGGCATGTCGTCAGCGCGCAAGAGGTTGAAGCCGAACTGGCGCGCATCAACCATACGCTCAGTCCGATGGAAATCGTGGTGGTGAACACCGCAGCCGGTATGAAGTTCGGACAACCTGATTACGTCGCCAGCGGCTGCGGCATGGGATACGAGGCAACCATGTTTCTGCTGGACCACGGGGTCAGGGTGACCGGCACCGACGGCTGGTCCTGGGACGCGCCATTTCTCCATACAGCAAAGAAGTTTGCCGCAACCGGAGATGCCGCGCTGATCTGGGAAGGACACAAGGCAGGGCGCCACACCGGTTACTGCCATATCGAAAAGCTGCACAATCTCGAGGCTCTGCCTGCGACGGGCTTTCGCATTGCCTGTTTCCCGGTGAAGATCGAGCGAGCCTCCGCGGGCTGGTGCCGCGCGGTGGCGATTTTCGATTGATTGAATTGATAAAAGACGGAAGTTCAGCCGTGCGATGTGGATGCAGTGGCGTTTGATCGTCTTGACGAGAGCTTCCGACATGCCGTTCGACTGCGATAAGCATGGTTGCCCATGACACGGTGACGCATCTAAGCTTGTCAGACGTAAGCATGACCCGCGATGCGGTCTACGCCAGATCGGCAAGCGCGATCAAATAACGCTCGGAGATAGCCGGAGGCAACATTGGTTGCTCCTCGCCTTTGCCCCCTGCTCGCCGCAAATCTGAAACAGATGTCCCGAATTGTGCAAGCGCACGTCGCTAAGGTCACCGATCTTCGCCTGCTGTCCGCGACGGCTCGGGGATCTCCAGCGACAGAATTGCCGATCCAAGCGACTTCCCGTGTACATCAACGGCAAGTGACGAGACGACACCGCCCGCAAGCGCATCTGACAAGACGAAATTGAGCGCCCCCAGGCTGGCAATCTCGTAGCGGACAACACGACCGAAGACGACCGCGGAAATGCTTTGTCCTGACATCTCTGGTCCACCAATCTCCCGACTACCTCGGCAAAATTGATCATGCAGTCGACTTTGAAAGCAGCGGCTCACCGGATATCGAGCCGATCGGCGCCGGCGATCAAGGTATCATGACGGGATTTGCCTCAGACGAAACGCCGGAACTAATGCCGCTGCCTATTACGTTGGCACACGGGTTGACGCGGCGATTGGCAGAAGTGCGCAAGAATGGAACCCTGCCGTATTTGCGACCGGACGGCAAAAACCAGGTGACCGTCGAGTATGCCCATGGCCAGCCGTTGCGCGTCGATACGATCCTGGTGTTAGCTCACCACGATGAATCGATTGATGCGCTCCAGTTGGAACGTGACCTACGCATTCATGTGGTTGACGCAGTCGTTCCTCATGAGCTTCTCGATGAGTATACCAAGTTCTATTCAAATCCCACGGGGCGCTTCGTGCATGGCGGACCCGCAGCCGATTCCGGCTTGACGGGGCGCAAGCTTCAGGTCGACACCTATGGCGGCTTTGCGCGGCATGGAGGCGGAGCGTTCAGTGGTAAGGACGCGACAAAGGTGGACAGGTCTGGCGCTTACGCCGCACGTTGGGTGGCCAAAAACGTCGTCGCAGCCGGCCTTGCAAAAAGGTTCGAACTGCAAGTCTCGTACGCCGTGGCGATGGCGCGGCCGTTGTCCGTCTCATTCGAGACCTTTGGGACCCACGAGGTGGCTCCCGAGCGCATCCGGCAGGCTATTCTCGACGTTTTCGATCTTCGCCCGGGCGCGATAATAGAAAAGCTTGGTTTGCGGAAGATTAGGTACCGGCCCGTTGCGGCATATGGGCATTTCGGAAGGTCGGATCTCGACCTACCATGGGAGAGAACAAATCAGGTCTCCGCCTTGCGTGCCGCGGCAGGGTTAGCCTAACATCTCTGAGAGACGAATGAACTCAACTATCAAGGAAAGATTGCCAACACATGCGCTTGCGATTCTTGGCGTGACGCTGTTCTATCGCGTCGCCACGAGCATGGGGCCGTTGGCGATCCTTCTCACGCTCACCGAGAAGCTGTCGCTTTCGATTGCATCGCTTGCGCTCACCGGATGGACTTTGGCTGGCGCTCTCAGTCAACCCCTTTGGATTTCGGTTGCCAACAGGGCCGGTCTGCAGCGAACGCTGTTGGCGTTGGGCTCGGTGAGCTTTGCGAGCCATGCTGGGATCGGTGTCGTCGACGGCGCACTTGCTGCGGTGGTTTTGTCTACCGTTGCTGGTGCATCACTTCCACCCGTCACAGCACAGGCACGCGCGCTCTTGGCGCACATCCTTGGTAGCAGTCGTCTCCGAGCCGCCTTCGATGCAGAGGCTGCTTTGGCCAGTTCCGCATTTGTCATCGCTCCCTTGATCGTGGCTGTTTCCAGCCTGGCCGGGAAAGTGGGGCCGACAGTTGGCTGCGCAATCCTACTAGGCGCGGTTTCGCTCGCCTTTGGGTATGTGGGTCGCGGGATTGAGCGTGGATCGAAAGAGAATAGCGAACTTTCGAAACGCGAAGACGACGCAAGAATGGGCTGGCGAACTCTCGCATTAATCTTTTCGGGAACGACAGCTTACGGGATGCTTGCCTGCGTCGAGGTCGCGACTGTTGCGAGGGTCGATGACCGAACAGGAACGGCGTTGGTATTGTCCGCATGGGCGGCAACCTCGTTTGTTGGCGGGTTGTGCTTCAGCCGTCTTAAGAACGCTGATCGCCTTCGCTTCGCGCTCCTGCCTGTTCCAGTTGCAGCATGCGCTATCATGGCGACCTTCACGACCAGCAATCTGGGCTTATTTTCGCTCGTTCTTGTTCTGAGTGGTTTTGCAGTGGCGCCGACGACAGCGCTTCTGACTTCGGAAGTCGCCCGGGTTACCCCCGCTTTTCAGCAGGGGAAGGCATTCGGATGGCTGCAGGCCGGATCATGGCTCGGCTCGGCAGCTGCAACTGCGGTCGCAGGATCCATTGCAACGCGCTCGCTTTCTTTCGTCCTCCTTTTCGCTGCACTCCTGGCATCGCTCTCCGTTGTCGCGATCGTTTCCTGCCGTTGGCGGGGCTCCGGAGCAGGTGAGGCACAAGGTGCCGACGCGGCACGCAAACAGTGAGGATCAAGGCTGCAGTGACTGCAATCGAACAGAATACGTCGACGAACACAGGCGCCGTCGATGAACACCTTCGATGGTTGATCAGGTCAGACGATGGGCAGCTGATCAATCTGTGGTATCAGCGCCTCCGCGCTGGATCGACCGTCGAGCAACTGGTTGCGCAACGACTTCTCAGCAAGAATTTTCGTGGCTCTTCCCTTGATAGCCTTGTAGCGCAACGCGTCTTAGGCGTCGTATCTCATGCGGTTCGAGAAGACGTGCCATTGCGCCTGTTCATCCCGTTTGGTGGCTATAAAAGCCCGGCCTCCCGAGAGTATCCGGAGGCATCTTGGGCTGAGGTTTTTGCCATTGCCGGTATGTGCGAGCTCGTTTCGCCAATCTGCCGCATTCACGCGCCAGGGGTGGTCATCGAGTTCTCATCGGATGAAGCCGTTGTCCCCTTATTCATGGGTGCCGATGAAGTCGTGCTCAATCGATACAGAAGCAGGTTTGACCATATCTTGAGTGTCGTCGCTGCCGGGCAACATCGGAATCTAAAGCTGAAGCAGAGCCTCCTACGGGATGACTACGACATTGACGGTCTCTCGCGGAGGATTCGAGAGCTTGGCAAGGCGTTGGAAAGCAGGTGGTTCTCGAATCTGTTCTCGGATGAAAAAGCACGCCTCCTGGGGCCGCCGAGCGCAACTGTTTTGGCGCGCTCCCGATGGATTTGGAAGATCGAATGCGCGTCCTGACGAGATCGGTGTGTCAGCACCAGGCGTATTTGGAAATTGACAACGTTGAACGTGGCACTATCCTTTTCGCTCCGACAACGATACCTATCGCCCTTCGAAGGGGTCTCGATGGCTGGTTGCATCTCGGCAGTAATCGTCGAAGCGCCGTCCAGTTTTGGATAGGAGCAGGCGTTTTGGATCGTAGGCAAACGGGAATGCGCGCGCACATCCTTCCACCAAAGCGCTATCTTTCACTTGCACCCAAATCGATCGGCGTAAGCCGCTCGATCATCAATCTTGACGGCATGGAGCAAATTCCCGTAATGGACGCGGCGATTGCAGCCGAGGACTGACTCGGGGAGCTCGGCCTGACGGTCGCGGTCAAGATCCGGCATCGTAAACTTAACGGATGAAAGGCCAGCGAAAGACGCCATCCGCAGATATCTCTCATGCTCGGGCAATTTTCGCCCACAGGCTCATCGGCGCCGTGCGCAGTTCGCGATGGTGGCCGGAGGAGATGTCGTGGCGCGGGATTTGAAATAGGTTGGGATCGGATCATGGATGGAGACGAAGCGTTGTAGATGTCGCTGTGACTTGAAGCGCTTCATGATCCGCTCTCGCCGCCGGACTGGTTGGTGAGAATTCTCCGCCCGATTATTCAACCCTTTGTGGGAGCGATCCTCTACACTTGGCATGATCTCTCGCTTTGCTGCGCCGTAGGACTGAAGCTTGTCGGTGATCATCGCACGCGGCGACGGTCCCTGACCCTTCAAGAGCTTGCGCATCAGGCGCTTGGCGGCCTTTGCATTTCGGCGGCTTTGTACGAGAACCTCCAAGACGAAACCGTCCTGATCAACTGCGCGCCACAGCCAATGCTTCTTGCCGCGGATTGAAACAACGGCTTCATCGAGATGCCACTTGTCCCCAAGCCGACCGGATGATCGACGACGGATCTCGTTGGCAAAGGTGCGGCCGAATTTCTCCGCCCACAGCCGGACGGTCTGGTGCGCGACAATGATCCCACGGGCAGCCAGCAAGTCCTCGACCATTCGCAGGCTCAGAGGGAAACGGAAATAGAGCCACACGGCGTGGGCAATAACTTCAGCGGGAAAGCGATGTCGACGATAGAGTGGATCACGGTCTGTCATCAACCTTCATCGCACATCGAATTCCACATTCCGTTAAGTTGACGATGCCCTTCTTGCAGCCAAAGAGCTCGCTTTCGAGCAGGTCATCCGGAAGGGCGCCGCAATTCTCCACAACAAAGGATTTGTCGGCTCGGGCCGATTCCTGATGGATGACGCGCGCCAGCAATTCCTTGCCGGTCCCCGAGGCACCGGTAATGAGGACCGAGACATCGTAGCGCGCGGCGCGGCGGGCGAGTGTGATGGGGCCGACCAGCGGGCTGTCGCCGCGGTGAACGATGCGTCGAAGCCGAAGGACTGGCTCTGGCTGCGGCGGCGATCGCTGATGACCTTCTTGAGCGCCTCGCTCGCCGGCTTCACCTCGATGCGCATATCGGTGACTTCGTGCTGCAGACGCCAGAGATTGGCGCTTTCGCGAACGCAGTCGATCAGTTTGTCGGGGCTCCACGGCTTGGTGATATATTGGTAGATGCCGGCATTGTTGACGCCCTCGATAATGTCGCTGGAATCGGTGTAGCCGGAAATGATGATGCGGATCGTGTCAGGCCAGAGTTCGCGCACGCGCTTCAAGAATTCGACGCCGGATTCGCCGAGCATGCGCTGGTCGCACAAGATCACCTGCACCATCTCGCCTTCCAGCACTTCCTCGGCTTCCTTGGCGTTGCGCGCGCCGATGACCTCGAATTCGTCGGACAGAACCCGCTGAATCGCCTCGATCGAGCGCACCTCGTCATCGACGACGAGAACGGTAGCGTGCGGGTTCGTCATCGCATGGTCCTCCCGCGGTCCGCCTCGTTGCCGGTTGCACGGTGGATCGCGAGCGTGAGGGGCGTGCGCGACTTGGGCGTCTTGCGGATAAAGTTGTAGCGCGCCACGTGATAGCTCGGATCGAAGCCGTAGAAATTGCGCTGCATGCGCCGCAATTCCTCCTCGCGATAGGCGGCAAGCGGTTTCTCGGCCTCGTCGCGGCCGCGCCGTGCCTGCTTGGCGGCAATGCGTCCGGCAAGTTCGGGAGACACCGCGAGTTCCGCGACGGCGCGGTGCAATACCTGCTCGGCAGCGTCGATATTGCCCGGCAGGCGCCGAGTCGCGAGCCCAAACTCAAGGGCCTCGTCGATCCCCATCGGCAGCCTCGCCTGCATTACGCGGCGGGCGCGATCCTCGCCGACGCGGGCGGGCAGGAGATAGGTCCAGTATTCCGAACCGTAAAGATTGCCCATGTCCTTGTAATGCGGATTAAGAATGACGCCCTCGCGCATCCACACCTCGTCGGCAGCGAGCGAAAGGAAGACGCCGCCGGCGCCGGCGTTGCCGAGCACGGCGGCGATCACCAGCCGATCTTCGGTCACGATGATCTCGCGCACCAGCTCGTTCATCGCGTTAATGTTGCGCCAAGATTCGTCGGCGGCGCTGTCGGCGCTCTCGATGATGCCGAGATGGATGCCGTTCGACCAGCAATCCGCGTCGCCCCGCAGCACAAGAACCGGAAGCGCGCGCGCCTTCGCCGTCACGATCGCTTCCCGCAAAATATCACAATCCTCCGACGACATCGCACCGTTGTGGAAGCGGAACTCGAGGACGCCGACACCATTCTCCTCGCGGTAGCGGCAGGGTTGCGGCCGCGCCACGATCGGCAGAACGTCCGCGTCTACCCCAAGAAGCCGCAGCGCCGGCAGTTTCAGGCTCCGCGCTTCCGGCCGGCGAAGATGGGCGACCCAAAGCGCGCCTTCGCGGAAGGCCATGGCCACCGCCTGCCGTGACCGTCCGACCAGAGTGCCGGGCGGCCCCGCGAGCCCCTCCGCTGGCTCGGCGTCGAACACCAGGAATGTCTGGCCGACGATCGTCAGCAACGCGCCGGGATCTCCGTCCGAGGCCCGGATTATCCGGAGCGCTTCCTCGGCGGAATGAAGCGCGGGATCGAGCATGCGGTCGGACTTCCGGCAAGCGGACCGCTCGCGCCCGCGGCCCCAATTGGCCGGCATGACCGGACCTTCCCCGCGCTCGATGCGACCGAGCGCCTCGAAGACGCAGGCCGTGGCCGCCTCCGTTACCTCGCGGCGATAGAGGCTCGATTTCCGCGCGGGGCGCATCGGGAACTCCCGCCACGCCCAGACGGGGCCGGCATCCATTTCTTCCCGGGCCTCGATGAGCGTCACGCCCCAGCGCGCCTCGCTTTCGAGGATCGCCCAGTCAAGCGCACTCGGTCCCTTGTCGCCCCGGATGCCTGGATGAACGATCAGACAGAGCGTCCGGCGCCAGACGTCGGCCGGGATCGGCCGCTTGAGGAAGGGGGCAATTATGAGATGCGGCGAGAAGAGTGCGACGGCCTCGCGGGTGAGGTCGTCATGGATGTCAAGTTCGACCGACACTTCGTGTCCTGCCCGCCTCAGATCGACATGCAAGCGCTGGGAGAGCGAGTTGAAGCTGTGGCAGAGAAGCAGGATGCGCATCGTCCGCCCTCAACAGATCCGGGGCAGTTGTTCGCCCGAAAGCCAATCGACGATCCGGCCGCCGCCGAACGAGGTCAGCATCTGCACGAAGTAATTGTCATCGGCCACGACATGGCCGATCAACGCCGCCTCGGCTCCCAGCGGATGGGTGTGGATCGCCGCGAGCACCGCGTCCGCGCCCTCCGGCGCGACAACCGCCACCAGTTTGCCCTCGTTGGCGACATTGAGCGGATCGAGGCCGAGGAACTCGCAGGCGGCCGCCACCTCGGGCTTCATGGGAATGGCTTCCTCGTCGATCCGGAAGCCGACCCGCGACTGGCTGGCGATCTCGTTCAGCGTCGCTGCGATGCCGCCGCGCGTCGGGTCGCGCATCAGCCGAATATGCGCGCCGCCGGCTGCGACCATGTCCGCCACCAGCCCGTGCAGCGCCGCGCTGTCGGAGACAATGTCCGTGTCGAATTCGAGGTTCTCGCGCTTCGACATGACGGCGACGCCGTGGTCGCCGATCGAGCCGGATATGATCACCGCATCGCCGGGCCGGGCGGCGTCCGAGCGGAGGTCGAGCCCATCCGGAACCATGCCGATGCCGGCCGTCGAGATGAAGACGCCGTCGGCCTTGCCGCGCTCGACCACCTTTGTGTCGCCGGTGATGATCGGCACCCCCGCCTCGCGGGAGGCCGAGCCCATGCTGTCGGCGATGCGTTCGAGATCGACGAGCGGGAAGCCTTCCTCGATGATGAAGCTCGCCGAAAGATAAAGCGGCACGGCGCCCGCCATGGCGATATCGTTGATCGTGCCGTGGACGGCAAGCGTGCCGATATTGCCGCCAGGGAAAAACGGCGGAGAGACGACATAGCCGTCCGTCGTCATCACCATGCGGCCGCCCGGCACCGAAAAGGCCGACTGGTCATTGCCGGCCCGCAGCCAGTCATTGTCGAAGGCCTTGTGGAAGATGCCCTCGATCAGTTGGCCCATGGCGCGCCCGCCCGCGCCATGCGAGAGATCGATGCGGCCGTTCGCGACATCAAACTTGCGTTTGTAGGCCTTGATCATCATGTTCATGCGACCGCTCTCCGCGCATCAACCTGCCGCACCTTTTCGCGGAAGCGGCCATAGGCCCAGTGCGCCGCGCAGGCGCCTTCCGACGAAACCATGCAGGAACCCATGGGTGTGTCCGGCGTGCAGACCGTACCGAACAGCTTGCAGTCGGCCGGCTTCTTGACGCCGCGCAGGATCGCGCCGCATTCGCAGGCCGGATTGTCCTTCGCGGCGGGCGTGACCATCGAGAAGCGTTTTTCGGCATCATAGGCCGCATATTGTGGCCTAAGCCGCAGCGCGCCATAGGGCACTTCGCCGAGCCCCCGCCATTCGAAGCTTTCCCGGAGTTCGAAGAAATTTGCGACCTCCGCCTGGGCCTTCTCGTTGCCGAGGGCGGTGACCGCGCGGATATACTGGTTTTCCACCTCATGGCGGCCATCGCTGACCTGCCGCACCAGCATCAGGATCGCCTGGATAACGTCGAGCGGTTCGAAACCCGCCACCACCACCGGCTTGCGGAACTCCTCGGCGAAGAACTCATAAGGCTCGGTGCCGATCACCGTCGAGACATGGGCGGGACCGATAAATCCATCGATCTTGATCGTGCCGAGCTTTCGGACATCCGGGCTTTCGAGGATGTTCTGGATCGCCGCGGGCGTCAGAACGTGATTGCAGAAGATCGAGAAATTGCCGAGCCCCCTGGCGATTGCCGCCTTGAGCGCGAGCGCGGTCGTCGGTGTCGTCGTCTCGAAGCCGATCGCGAAGAATACGACCTCGCGGTCGGGTTCGGCTTCGCCAATCTGCAACGCATCGAGCGTCGAATAGACCATGCGGATGTCCGCACCGGCCGCCTTGGCCTTCAACAAGCTCGAACCGTTGGAGCCCGGTACTCGCATCAGGTCGCCATAGGTGCAGAGCGTGATTTCCGGCCGCATGGCAAGCGCGATCGCAGCATCAATGCGGCCGATCGGCAGGACACAGACGGGACATCCCGGCCCGTGGATCATCCGCACATTGGCGGGCAGCAGGTCCTCAAGGCCGTAGCGGGAGATGGCATGCGTGTGGCCACCGCAGAATTCCATGAAGTGATAGGAGCGCGCGGGGTCGGCGAGCGCGGTGATTTGCCGGGCAACGTCCTTGGCGAGGCTGCCGTCGCGATATTCGTCGATATATTTCATGCCGCATCTCCCATCGCAGCTTCGCGGATCAAAGCCAGCGTCCTCTCCGCCTCCTCTGGATCGATCTTCGCCAGGGCATAACCGACATGGAGGACGACATAATCGCCCACCTTCACATCATCGACGAGCGCCGTCGAAACGATTTTCGAGACGCCGTCGAGCGTGACCTTCGCCATGTCGTCGGGCAGCAATTCCTTAACCTGGACAGGTATGGCTAGGCACATGTCCGGTTCTCCTCCATTGATGCATGTTCGTTCATGATGACCTGCCGCGCATAGGCGGCCTGGCCGAGCGCGATACCGCCGTCATTGGCGGGCGCGAGACGCGGCAGGCTGGGCTCGAGGCCACGCTCCCTCAGAGCCCGCGCGAGGCCCGCCGCAAGGACGCGGTTCATCATGCATCCGCCGCCGAGCGCGACCTGCCGGGTGCCGCGCGCGGCCGCGCCCCTGGCCGCCCAATCCGCGAGACCCGCGATCAGCGTGCCGTGAAAGACGTCGGCGGCATCGGCGCCGCAAGGACGACCTTGTTCAGCGAGGTGCAGGATGAGCGGCCGGAAATCGAGCGTACCATCCCCAATCGAATATCCGCCGGCAAGGCAGCGCGGTGCCCGAACCAGCGCCTCGAACTCCATCGCGGCCTGCCCCTCGTAGTCTTGCACGAGGCGAACACCCGCTATCGCCGCGGCTGCGTCGAACAGCCTGCCGAGGCTGCTGGTGACCGGAGTGCGCATGCTGCGCGAAAACATCGCCGTCAATTGCGTTACGCCTGAATGACCCGGCCAGAGCTGTGGCGCGAGATCGATGCGGCCGGCCGCCTGAAGCGCCGCGACACCCATGCGCCAAGGCTCCCGCGCCGCGCGATCGCCACTCGGCAGCGGAAGGGGCATGAGTGATCCCGCCCGCTGCCAGCGATGGTGGTCAATCACGACTATTTCGCCGCCCCAACTCGTGCCGTCGGTGCCGAAGCCGTGACCGTCGAGCGCAAGTCCTAGAACCGGCCCGGAAAGGCGATGCTCCGCCACCACGGCAGCGACATGGGCAAGATGATGCTGGACCGGCACAATCGGCAGGTTCAAGCCTTCCGCCGTTCGCACCGAACGGAAATCCGGATGCAGGTCGCAGGCGGCGAATTCCGGCTTCACGTCGAGGATCGAACAGAGGTGGGCGATTACCTCGCGCTGGAAGCGGATCGCTTCGGCATTGTCGAGGCCGCCGATATGCTGCGACAGAAACGCCTCCCGGCCACGTGTAACGCAGATAGTGTTCTTGAGGTCCGCGCCGGTGGCGATCACGGAGGGGCCGTCCGCGCCAAGATCGACCGGCTCCGGCACGAAGCCGCGGGCGCGGCGAATGAAGGCCGGGGCGCCATCGATCACCTGCATGACGGAGTCGTCAGCGCGGACGACGATGTCGCGGTCATGGGTAACGACCAGGTCGGCGATCGCGACAAGGCGCCGCCCGGCGTCGTCATTATCGGCTACCAGCGGCTCGCCGCCGGGATTGGCGCTGGTCGCGACCAGCGCGGCGTGACGGTGCGGCGAAGAGCGGGAGAGCTCGTCGAGCAGCAGGTGATGCACCGGGGCATAAGCGAGCATGAGTCCTACCCGCGTGAGCCCGGGCGCGATCAGGCCAGAGAGTTCGCCAGCACGGGCCGCGACGAGAACGATCGGGCGTGCTGGCGAGATCAGCAACGCCTCTTCGGCTTCGTTCGGCCGTGCAAGCTGCCGCGCCGCCTCGATGTCGCGAACCATGACGGCGAATGGCTTCTGGTCGCGCGCCTTGCGCAGCCGCAACAGGCCGATCGCCCCATCGTTGCGGGCGTCGCAAAGCAAGTGGAAACCGCCGACGCCCTTGAGCGCAACGATCGCGCCGCCTTCGAGCCGCGCGGAGATTTCCTTGATCGGATGACTGAGCCTCGGCCCGCAATTAGGACAGGCGACAGGCTCGGCATGGAAACGCCGGTTCTCCGGATCGACATAGTCCGCGGCGCAAGTCCGGCACATCGGAAACGACGCCATCGAGGTGTGAGCCCGGTCATAAGGCAGGGCGCGGGTGATGGTGAAGCGCGGGCCGCAATGGGTGCAGTTGACGAAGGGATAGCCGAAGAAGCGGCTCGCCGGATCCGTCAACTCCCGACGGCATTCGTCACAGGTTGCGGCGTCGGCGCCGATCCTGGTCGCACTCCGACCGCCCAGGCTTTCGAGTATCTCGAACCGCTCGCCGCCAGCAGGGACCAGTTCGAGGACATCGATCGAATCGATGCGGGCGAGCGGCGGCGCCTGCGTCCTGACCGCTTCGGGGAAGTGGTTCGCGTCCCTACCCTCGATCTCGATCAGCACGCCCGCGCTGTCGTTCAGCACGAAGCCGGAGAGCCGCATTGCCCGAGCGAGCCGATAGGCAAAAGGCCGGAAACCGACGCCCTGCACGACGCCGCGCACCCGGAGCCTAAGCCGCCGGACCGGGCTTTCGATCTGTCGTGCAAGCGACGGCGTCATACTTCAAGCCACCTTCGAACGAATTGCCCGGCGCGCCGCGGACGCTTCGAGCCAGGCATAGAACGCCTCCATGCCCTCTCCGGTGCGAGCCGACACGGTTAATGTCTGCAGGCGCGGATTGACGCGCAGCGCGTTGGCGATGCAGAACCCGGTATTGAAATCGAGATGAGGCAGCAGGTCGGCCTTGTTGAGGATCATCAGGTCGGCGGCGGCGAACATGTCGGGATATTTGAGCGGCTTGTCCTCGCCTTCAGTGACCGACAGCACAACCACCTTGTGCGCCTCGCCGAGATCAAAGGCGGCGGGACAGACGAGATTGCCGACATTCTCGATAAAGAGCGCCGAGCCGGGCTCGGGCGCGAGATCCTCGACCGCGTGGCCGACCATATGGGCGTCGAGATGGCAGCCCTTGCCGGTATTGATCTGGATCGCCCGCGCGCCGGTCTCACGGATACGCGCCGCGTCGTTCGAGGTCTGCTGGTCGCCCTCGATGACGGAGATCGAGAGGCGGTCCTTGAGGTCTTTGATCGTCCGAACCAGCAGGCTGGTCTTGCCTGAGCCGGGACTGGAGACAAAATTCAGCGCGAAGACGCCCTGGCGCTCGAAATGTCTCCTGTTCTCGGCCGCATAGGCATCATTCTTGGAGAGGATGTCCTTCTCCACCTGGATGATCCGCTCCTGGCTCATGCCCGGCGCATGCACGCCGGCGATGCCCTTGCCATAATGGACGCTGCCGTCCTCGGCGTGGTGGTGGTCATCATGATCATCACCGTGGTGACCATCGTGATGATGATGGCCGTGGCCATCATCTCCAACCTCATGCGTGTGGCCCTCAATGGCCGACGTTCCGCAACCGCATACCGTGCACATCAGATCACCTCCATGTCTCTGATCTTCAATTCGTCGCCTGCCGTCATCTGGACGCGATGCCGTCCGCAGTCCGGGCAGGCGCCGAACCGCTCCTCCAAAGCTACCGTCTTGCCGCAATCGAGGCACCAACCCTCGCCAGCGATGCGATTGATCTCGAGTGTCGCGCTGTCGGCGACCGTACCATGCCGCACCGCCTCATAGCAGAAGATCAGCGCGTCGGGATTGACATGGCTCAATACGCCGACATCTAGCCGGACCGACTTGACCCGCGTCGCGCCGTTCTGCCGCGCCGTCTCACAGACGATTTCGATCACGCTCTCCATCAACGACATTTCATGCATCGGCAGCCTCGCGAACGTTGATTTCGAAGGCCACGCAGGGGTCGAACAGGACCGCGAGCCGGGATATCGATCGGACCGCGGCCTCGTCGGCCCCGACCGGTGACGACAACAGCGTCTCGACGAAAGGGCCAGCCGGATGAAAATTCCACTCGGTCGGAGCAAGAATGCGATAGGCTGCGAGCCTGCCGTCACCGCCGATTTCGATCTGATGATAGAGCCTGCCGCGCGCGCATTCCACCGCGCCATAGCCGCCCGCGCCCGGCGTCGGGCCGCTGCAAGCGAGTGAAGCGCAGTCGAAGTCGCCGGTTCTCGCGAGAGCGGTGAGCTGCGTGAGCGAGATGCGGACATCGCCGATCCGGGCCTGCAGGCGCCGCGCCAGATGGGGCGCCTCCGGGAGGCCGGCGGACGCGGACCGGGCATAGGCTCCTGTCTCCGCGACGCGGCCGGAAAGATGCGGCAGGCTGGCATAGCCGGCTTCGTCGCGGAGCCGCGCCACGACCTCCGCGTCGTCACTGATAGTCAGCGGGTCGGGCCGTCGACCGGCGAAGACGTGGTCGTCCTCGACATCGCGCAAAATCGCCGCGCAGGCCGTCTCCGGCAACGGCGTGTCGCCCCGGCCCGGAATCCCGAGCGCCGTGGCCGCCGCTGAAAGCCGCTCGGCCGCGGCCGCCAATCGCGGTCGGCTGGTTCTCCCAGCCTTGGCATGCGAGATGATCGCCAGCGAGGCGGCCAGCGCCTCCCGGAGATGTCTGCCGGCATCCGCTGCAAAGCGCTCTGGCAGCGGCGTCGGCCACTGAAGGATGAGCGCGCGCAAGGTTTCGAAAATCCGCTCGGCGAGCAAGCCGGCACTGGCGCCGAGACTCTCCTCGTCGTTCATCGCCAGATCCGCCGCGGCGAGGACGGCGAGCCGCGCCGCCACCGATTGCGCAAAGCCGCAAAGCGAAAAGACCTGGCCGGCGAGAACGGGCGCCTCCTCGGGCTCGCGGCCGACGAACATGCGCGTCAGCCCCCGCGGGCGGTTCGCCTTCACCGCAACGGAACAGGCGAGCGCGCGCGACACCGTCACGTCGATCCCTATCGTGCCGGCCCCGAAAAGGAATGTCATTCCGATGCCTCCTCGCGCCCGCGGAAATGTCCGCGCAGCAGGTCGCGCCGATTGACGGCCGCGGGTGGAGCCGGCGGCGGTTCGAGCGTGGCGGGATCGAAGAAGGCGCGGACGGCTTCCTCCGCGGTTTCCAGCGCGGCTTCCATGGTCGCGAACTCGAAGACCGGCGAAAACAGCGAGCAGGAATCGATCCGGCCGATCGCATCGAGTTGGCCAGCGATGAATTCGACCTCGCCCGCCGGCAGGTTGACGCGCAGGGTTGTGCCCGTGGCGGCTGGGCCGGAGGGCACGCCATCTGGCAGGTCGGCGGCCACGAGGTTCATGAACCAGGGCGTGGTGACGATGCCGAGGGCGCGTCCGCCATAGGTCCGGAAGCCGGTCGCGGCGACGCCAAGCGCGGGGTTGCAGATCGGCACGTCAGCCATCGCGGTCGCATAAATCTCCCGGTAGCGCATCTCGAGCTGCAGCCCGAGCGCCAAAGCCGGATCGATGGCCGCGACATCGTGCGACTCAGCGTCCATCGCCGAGCCTCATGAACTTCGACTGCAGGGCATCGCAATTTGGGCATCGCCAGTCCTCGGTCAGATAGGAGAACGGGGTGCCTGGCGGGATCTGCCAGACCGGGTCGCCTTCGGCGGGATCGTAGACATGCCAGCAGATCCCGCATTCCATCCGGTCGTCGGACACTGTCTCGCGCTTGCCGAAATTCTCGAAGGCGCTCATTTGAAATAGGCCTCCCAGATGTCCCGCAGTCGCGCCTCGGAGTCGCGGAAATCCTCCTCGGCGGCGATGGCGACCGAAGGAATGTTGCAGATCTCCAGCGTGTCGAGGATGATCGTGTCCATGGCGTTGTAGAACTGAACCGACCAGGCATTGCGCGCGCCGGTCGCCACGACGCGGCAGGTGCCGTAGCCGCGCGAGGTAAGCTGCACCGGTCCCGCCCCCAACGCATCCTGCAGGAACGCCATGTCCTCCGGGCTCATCGGGAAAAGCGAGAAGGTGATGACATGGGCCGGATCGCCGTCGCGGTACCGGGCGATGCGGTCGCCGATCTCGGTCAGCACGGGCATGACGTTCATGGCGCCCGCCGGCGCCGGTCCGTGGCTAATCGATGCGGGCAGCCCCGAACACGCCTGCCGGACGGCGGCGGGAATGCTCGCCACCTCGATATAGTCGGCAATGAGCCGACCATCGACGTCGGTGAAGCGGATGCGCCAGACGCCGGCCATCACGGCCTCCTGCATCTGGGCCGTGACGCCGTTCGCCAACGCAGCGACGCCGGCCACCTCACCTTCACCAAGGGTCTGGGTTATCAGTTCCCTGTCGTCGTCGGGGAAATCGGTGATGTCGAACAGCCGGCCCGGCTGCTCGGCCTTCTGAACCGCGAGCGCATCGGCGAGCTCCGGCAGGAGCATCGCCGTCCGCCGGCATCGACGGATCATTTCCTCGGCGCTGCTCGTGGCGAGAAAATTGAGCTTGCGGGCGCGAAGTGGCGGTTCGGCGCCGATCGGCATCACCGTCATGGCGGCGCCTTCGCCCTCGGGGGCAACCCAAAAACCAGCCTTCATCGCGCGATCTCCTTGCCGGCATGGGTGATCTCTACCTTCGGCCCGCCCGAGGACACCATGACCGGCGCGTCGGGCGACAGCCATGCACTGATCTTCTCGACATATTCCGACCAGTCGCGGATCTTGCCGAGCACGCCGACCGGCTGGTCCCGCCGCGTCACGACGAGGCTCGGCATGACGACGACGTTGAAGCGCGCCTTAAGCTTGTCCTCCGTCGCACGGCGAACCACCGCGCCCCGCAGGCGGCCACGGAAGACCTGCATGAGTTCTGGAAGAACCACGGCGACATCATCGGCCTCGGGCCGTTGCGCCGGATCGCCGGTGAAGAACAGGACGGCATTGTCGGGCTCGCCCGCAGCCGGGGCGAGGAAGGCATCGATATTCGTCTCATCGACGACAGGTAGGTGCGCCCGCTCGCTCAGGGCGCGGACCAGGGCAGATGGCATTGTCTCCTCCACAAATCACGATGCAAAACATTGCGAATGATGATCTGCAAACGGCGTGCCAGACTGAGGAAAGTAGGATTCCATTGATCTGGAAGGGAAATTTTCGCTAGAGGAAAATATCGCCAACATCTGGGTGGAAAGTCAGCTTCCATTTTGGAAGTTCTCTTTTCACTCGCCGCGCAAATGCGGCGGCAATTCCGGCTCGCGGGAAATGAGATCGGCGAAGAGCATATCGAAGGCTCTTCCCTCCACCGCTTCGGCAAGTCCGGCGAGCGCGTCGTCGATTGCGCGGGCCTCGTCGGCATGGAGCACGCGGATGGCCGAGCCGAGATGGGTGAGAAGATGGGTTCCGGGCGGCTGCGGGCCGACCAGCATCAGGGAAATCGAGGCGATCGCGCCATGGCGCTCGCATTGCGCGATGAACTCGCTGCCGACGACGACCCGCATGGGAATGCCGATGCACATGACGCTCTATCTCCGTCCGAATCTAGTGAAATCGGGAGCCGCGACGGAGCAGGGGTGCCCACGCGGCTCACGGAAGGCCTCAGCCTTGGGAGTGATTCAGCCGACCAGCAGTGCCGCGCCGGCCAGGGCGACGGCCCCGCCGGCCACCCGCGCGACCACCTGTCCGGCTTTGCCGAACCTCAGCGAAGCCAGCCCGATGCCGAGGACGTGCAGGATGACCGTCGCAGCCAGGATGCCCGCCAAGTAGCCCGTCGCGTTTGACATTGTCGGCAACTCGATGCCATGGACGTGGCCGTGGAAGAGCGCGCATATGCCGACGACGATCGCGGCCACCGGGGTGGGAATCTTCACCTCGAAGGCCACCAGCAAGCCGAGCATCGCCACGGTCAGCGCGATTGCAGTTTCGACCATCGGCAGCGCGATACCCTCGATACCCAGGACGCCGCCACCGGCCATGACGATGACGAAGGCGGAGGGCACGATCCAGACGGCCTTGCCGCCCAGCGTCGAGGCCCAGAAGCCGACCGCGACCATCGCCAGGATATGATCGAGGCCGCTGAACGGATGGTTGAGACCCGCAAGCGTGCCATCGGCGTGCAGCCCGACATGGGCGTGGGCGATGCTCGGTAGCGCCAGCGCGGAGAGCGTCGTCGTAATCTTACGATACTTCATGGTTGTCCTCCTCAGCAGTTCAACGCGGCCGGTTCGGCACGGCGCTCGTAACGTTCGAAATCGATATCGTGTTCGAGGAGCGGCGGAACCGCCGCGCCTTCCGGGCGCGCCGTGACGGCGACACCCCAGCTTCTCAATACTCGGACCGCCGTTTCGATGGCCGCGGGTATGACTCCCCTGACCGGCGCCGTCAGCGGGCCACCCCAATCCTCGAGATCGAGTGGCTGGCAGCCAATCAGGGTCAACCGCTCCGGATAGTGCCCCATGAAGTCGGCGGCACTCAGCACCTCCTGGAAGCCGGTCTGGTGCAGGCTCATCTTCTTGGCGCCGGTGAATTTCGGCACTTCGTCGTCTTCCACCACCTTCATCGTGCCCGGCTCGAGGCCGTAGTCGATCGCATCGAAGACGATCAGCCGGTCGTGCTCGTTGACGAACTGCACGAGATAGAGCCCCTGCGTGCCGCCATCGAGAATGGTGACATTGTCGGACAGTTCATAGGCTTTGTGGAACGCCTCGACCGCGCGCACGCCAAAACCCTCGTCGGCCCAGAGGATATTGCCGATGCCAAGCACGAGAATACGAGGCGCCGGCGGAGGTGCCAGGGGATACGGGATGGTCATCTAATCCTCCCTGTCCTTGAAGAGCCGTTCACCCGAGATCATCGACGAGATGATGCTCTGCCGGCTCATGATGTCCTCGCGCACCGCCACATAGATGTGGACCATCACGAAGACGAGGATCACCCACATGCCGAGATGGTGGTAAGTGTGGATGTCCTGGCTGTTCGGCCAGATCGAGAACACCCAGCCGAAGAGCGAATATTCCCAACTGTCGCGGCCGGCACCTTCGCTATAGAGTGCAAAGCCGGTGATCGCCATGAACAAGAGCGGCAAAGTGAACATCAGGAACATGGTGAACTGGGGGAGCGGATTGTGGCCGACATATTTCTTCGGCTGCCGCACCAGAGATGTATACCAGCCCACCTCATGCAGCCATTCCTTCCAGAAACGGCCGCTCCAGAACGGCACGTAGAAGATCTGCCGGGCATGGACGTTGCCGACGAAGGCCCAGTAGACCCTGAGGATCAGGAACACGGCGAGGAGCTGCCCCGCCGCGAAGTGGATGAAGCGGATATAGCCCATCAGGAAGTTGGCGCTCGCCTCGCCGGGCACGGAAGGAAGCGGCGAGCCGATGAAGTAGCCGGTCAGCGCGAGCGTAAGAATCGAGAAGGCGTTGATCCAGTGCCAGATGCGCACCGGAGCCTCGTAGACATAGACGCTCTGGCGCTCGATGGCCTTTTCGCCATGGGCGTCGGCGGCGAGTGTTTCGTGGATAGTCATGACCGAACCTCCCTTATCGGACCTGGACCCTGGCCATTTCTTGCCCATCCGGGCTCATGACATGCGTCGAGCACGCCAAGCACGGATCGAAGGAATGGATGGTCCTGAGGATTTCGAGCGGCTGGGTGGGATTGGACATCGGCGTATCCATCAGCGACGCCTCGAAGGCACCGATATTGCCGGTCGGGTCGCGCGGGCTACCATTCCAGGTGGTGGGGACAACGCACTGGTAGTTGTCGATCTTGCCGTCCTTGATCCTGATCCAGTGCGCGAGCGCGCCGCGTGGCGCCTCGGTGAAGCCGACACCCTTGACCTCCTTCGGCCAGGTTTCCGGCTTCCACTTGTCGACAAAGGCGGTGTTCGAGACTCCGGCCTTGATGTTGGCGATCAGCTTGTTCTGGAAATAGCGCATCTGGTAACCCGCCCACTGCGATTCCAGCGCGCGGGCCGCCGTGCGGCCAAGCGTCGAGAAGAGCGCCGTAACCGGCAGGCCGAGGTCCTTCAGCACCTTATCAACCGGGTCCTTGAACTCGGCCTTGTTTTGAGCATAGCCGATCACCCAGCGCGCCAGCGGCCCGACTTCCATGGCATTGCCGCGCCAGCGCGGCGCCTTGATCCACGAATATTTGGCGCCCTCGTCGAGCTGCTCGATGTTCGTCTTGGTGCCCTTGGCGTTGGGGCCGAGTTCGTAATGCGGCTCCGTGATGCCATCCCAGGGATGCAGGCCCTTGGACTCGTCGGGATACTTGTACCAGGAGTGGGTGACGAATTCCTGGATCTGCTCGGGATCTGCATGATCGACGGGGAAGACTTCCGCGAGGTTGCCGTTGATGATCGCGCCGCGCGGTAGCTTGAGGCTCGCCTCCGAATAATCATTGGCATGTTCCGGCACGTCGCCATAGGCAAGCACGTTCTTGCCCGAGAGACCGCCGCCATAGAGCCAGTCCTTATAGAACGAGCCGATGGCCATGATGTCGGGGACATAGACCTTGTCGTTGAACTCGATCAGTTGGTCGATGATCGAGGTGACCATGTTCAGCCGTTCCATGTTGATCGCGCCGACGGCACCGGTGCCATTGACGTTGATCGGACAGGGCACGCCGCCGACGAGCCAGTTCGGGTGCGGGTTCTTGCCGCCGAAGATCGTGTGGATCTTGACGATCTCCTTCTGGAAGTCGAGCGCCTCGAGATAGTGCGCCACCGCCATCAGGTTGGCCTCGGGCGGCAATTTGTAGGATGCGTTGCCCCAGTAGCCATTCTTAAACGGACCGAGCTGGCCCGACTCGACAAATTTCTTGAGCCGCGTCTGGATGTCCTTGAAATAGCCCGGCGACGAGAGTGGCCAGTCGGATATCGACTGTGCGAGCGCCGAGGTTGCCTTCGGATCGGCCGAGAGCGCCGAGACCACATCGACCCAGTCAAGCGCATGGAGGTGATAGAAATGCACCACGTGGTCATGGACCTGAAGCGCGAGCTGCATCAGGTTGCGTATCGAATTGGCATTGTCCGGAATGGTGATGCCGAGCGCGTTTTCGACCGCGCGCACCGAGGTCAGCGCATGCGTTCCCGTGCAGACGCCGCAGATGCGCTCGGTGAAAGCCCAGGCATCGCGCGGGTCCCGATTCTTCAGGATCACTTCGATGCCGCGCCACATCGTGCCGGTCGACACCGCGTTGCGGATGATGTTGTTCTCATCGACATTGACCTCGACCCGCATGTGACCTTCGATGCGGGTGACGGGATCGACGACGATGCGCTTGCCGGAATTGTCCAGCGTGAAGCCGTTCGGAGTTTGAATCGTCATGATGGTGTTTCCCGCCCAGAATGTTAAGCGTCAGCTTTTTCGCGCTTGGTGGTCAAGCGCTTGACGGCGGTCACCGCGGCATGTGCCGCGATCGCGCCGCCCACGACACCGGCTGCGGTCATGCCGACCTTGGCGGCGTTGGCCTCGATGCCGAACTGGTGGATGTTGGTCAGCCGGTCATAGAAGCTGCCATTGTCCCAGAAGCCATCCTCCGAGCAGCCGATGCAGCCGTGGCCCGACTGGATCGGGAAGGAAACGCCGCCGTTCCAGCGCACGGTTGAGCAGGCGTTGTAGGTAGTCGGGCCCTTGCAGCCCATCTTGTAGAGACAGTAGCCCTTGCGCGCGCCCTCGTCGTCCCACTCCTCGACGAACTGACCGGCGTCGAAATGCGGACGGCGATAGCACTTGTCGTGGATGCGCTGCGAATAGAACATCTTCGGCCGGCCCTGCCGGTCGAGTTCGGGGAGCTTGCCGAAGGTGGTGATGAAGGTGACGACGCCAGTCATCACCTCGGCGATCGGCGGACAACCTGGTACCTTGATGATCGGCTTGTCGAGGATGACCTTGTCGATCGGCGTCGCCTGGGTCGGGTTCGGCTTGGCCGCCTGGACACAGCCCCAGGAGGCGCAGGCGCCCCAGGCGATGATCGCCATGGCGTCCTCGGCCATCCATTTCAGCTTCTCGACGAAAGGCTTGCCACCGTCGATGCAGAACATGCCACCCTCGTTGAGCGGCGGATTGCCCTCGACGGCGAGGATGTACTTGCCCTTGTACTTCTCTTTGGTCTCCGCAAGGATCGACTCTGCCTGGTGGCCGGCCGCGGCCATGATCGTATCGTCATAGTCAAGCGAGATCATCGACAGCACGACGTCCTTGACCAACGGATGGGCCGATCGGATGAAGCTCTCCGAACAGCAGGTGCATTCGAGGCCATGCATCCAGATGACCGGAACACGTTCCTTGGTCTCAAGCGCCTCCGCCATAGCGATCGCCGCACCCGGGCCGAAACCGAGGCTCGCGGCCGTCAGGCTGCAGAACTTGGTGAAACTGCGCCGGGTTATCCCCTGGCGGCGAATGACGTCATAAAAAGTCTCGGCAGTTGCCATCTTGCTCCTCCAGCAGTCCCATCCCCATCACATCGCTCAGGATGACATCCCGGCTCTGTCATGAGTACCGCAAGAAGCGGACCAGTTCGAAAATGACCCTCAAATTTCGCGGTAAATAGTTGATATTTAATGTTTACCTTGAGGGTGGCGGCGGCAAGAGAACCGGATAAGCGGGATTGAACTCGGCGCATCAAGCAGACAATGGCGACGTCACTTGTAGACTTTATCATCGCCTTGCCCGTACCGGTCTGCAGCCCCCTACCTGATGCTGAGCCCTCCGGTCACCAAGGCTCGCGGAAGGGCCGCAATTCCGTCAAGAACGACCAGGCCGAACGCGGCTGATGGGTGACGTGCCAGACCTCTTCGGCGATGTCTGATGGCCGTATGAAAAAGTCATCTGGTTTGTCCGCGAACCGCGCGCGGGTCCAAGGCAAGTCGATAACCGCGTCGATCATCATGAAGGACGCATGTACACCCCGCGGGCCCATCTCGCGGGCAATGCACTCCGTCAGAACGCGTTGCGCCGCCTTGCTTGGCGCAAAGCCGGCAAAGGCGGCCTTGCCGCGGTATGCCGCGGTGTTGCCAGTCACCAGCAAGGCGCCGCCCCCTGCCACCTCCATTCGCGGTGCAGCCCACCTGGCCAGTTGTAGCAGTGCCATGACGTTGATCTGGAAATTCTGCTGAAGGACTTCCGGTTCGATGTCGAGGAAATTGCCGAAGGCCCCGCCCACGGCGTTGTGGATCACCACCTTGGGTGCGCCGGCGCGTTGCTCGATGGTTTCAAGGGCGGCTGCGAGCGCTGCAGGGTCGGCCACATCGCAGGGGACTGCAAAAGCGTTTGGAAGTTCGCTCTCAAGATCGCTCAAGCGTTCGGCTGTGCGGGCTAGCATGGCGACCTGGTAGCCGCCGTCATGGAACCGCCGAACCATTGCCGAGCCGGTACCTGGCCCCACCCCGGTGATGATAACGAGCGGGTTCATGCGGCGCGCGCCAGATGACCCTGCACGAAGTGCAGGCGGTCATTGCCGAAGAACATCTCGTCACCCACGAATAGGGTCGGCGCGCCAAAAACGCCGCGCGACACCGCGTTTGCGGTTGCCTCGTCCAGCAGGTCCTGCGCCGCCGGCTCGTCCATTCGCTCTGCAAGTTCCTCGGCGTCGAGACCGGCGGCGCCCAGCACGGCGGCGACCTCTGCTGCCGTCGCCAGCGGTGCCGGAGCCGACCATATCGCGTTGAAGATCGCTTCTACCGCCGTGGGCATAGCGCCCAGTTGCCCAGCCA